>CAZBDM010000033.1:356-5338 GCA_964490675.1 uncultured Oligoflexales bacterium | reverse complement strand
GCGTTCTTTCGGCAAGTTGCGCGTCGTTTGTGTTCTCATGAAGAACGAGCTTTGAGCAAATATTTTTTAGTGGTGAAAAATCGATATCTTCACCCATTGAGCCAGCATCTAAAAACACACAGTTTGGTAAGGCAGAGCCAGTCACAAACAATTACTTTCTTTTCTTTGATTTCTTCTTCTGAGGACGACTCATTTCAAAATGAACGTGCAGCCGCCAGTGCCGATTAAGCGCTCTTTGCAGGTATAACACAGCAAGAGGAGGAAATGCCGCCAATAAAAAAGCGATCGTTGGCGAGGTGGAGCGGTAGTTATTTTGGCACTCCATATTAAGGATTTTTTTTGCTAATTTGTAAACGGCAACCATATGAAGGAGCGGGATAAAAAGCGCCAGCTGCTTTTTAAAGCCAAAGCGAGGATAGGTGTTTTCGACATGCCATTTGACAAACAGAGTTGTTTGCTTAAACCAGTGTAGCCAATAAAGCCCAAAGCTCAACATCGTCCACAAAGCTTCTCTGCGCGGGCTAAGGAGAGGACCGAGACGGAGTCTGCCGGAAACGATCATGAGGTTATAGGAAATGCTGGCCTCTTTTTTAACTCCAGCAAGAGAAGCCAACGAGGATTGCCCGATTGACTCAGAAGCATCACGTGTTTGCTGAGGCAGAGAAATTTCTTTTGCTTTGACCTTTTTCGAGCGTCGTGTCAGCTGATCGCGTTGATCTTCAGGGATAAGCTTCTCAAGACGCTCGAGCTCGTTAGCAAGATGTAAGGTGATTTTGTCGGTTTCCTCGGCACTCGTCAGCTCGCCTTTTTGAGCCGCGTCAAAAAGCCTCGAAAAGTCTTTGAGGGGATACCAGCGCTTAAAACCTTTGCGGCTGACTTTCATGCCGGTCTTCTCTTTTTCCCCTTGGAAGACCTCTTCGGCCGAGAAAGGCCCGCTGATCTTTTGACCATCGCAAAGATACCAATCGCCGTTCGCCCAAGGGATGGCCTCGGCATCCGAGATATTTTGTTGTTTTGCAAAAAGTCTTGTCATTTGCTCCACGAAAAGAAGACTTACGCTCCAGATTTTTAATTGATGGTCCGATATATTTTTATACTATCAGTTTCGATCCTTCTAAGTAAGAGATAGAATGAAACGAGCGCGAATCCAAAGCACACGGGAGGAGACACAATGAGTTTTGACAGGTTATTAGAATCCTTGGCAAATAAAACATTTCCTCTCGAGTGGTCTGGCCACTGGATTGGCGGCGAATGGACGACTTGCGACGATGCCACAACCCAAAAGACCTCGCTCAACCCCTCTACAGGAGAGCCTTTGGTAAGTTTTGCAGAGTCAAAATCGATCGTCTCACGTGCAATCGATGCGGCTTCCGCAGCCGAAAAAAGTCTCGCCGATTTGTCAAAACAACAACGCATGGAAATCCTAAGAAGCCTTGCTCAGGCCTTCGCCGACTACAATCAAGACTTTCAGCGCTGTCTTCAGGTTGAGATTGGAAAACCTGCATGGGAGGCCAAAGGTGATCTAGATGCTGCCATTCGCTACCTGAGATGGGTGGCAGATAACGGCGATCAGGTCTATCAGCAGCTTTTGGGACCAGCCAAGATTTACCATCGCGGTGGTGATTTTAAGCTTCTTCCCCTTGGAACAACAGCAGCTTATCTGCCTTTCTCAACCCCGATCACAAGCTTTGTGTTTTACTTTACCGCTGCCGTTTTAGCAGGTTGCCCGCTTATTTTATTTTCATCCACACACGCAGCCATCTGCAGCATGCTGTTTGCTTACTGCGGTGAAAAGCTTGAGCTTCCCAAGGGTCTTCTCAATATCGTCTTTGGTGGCTATCAAAACTTCAGCCAATCCATGTCTGACAAAAGAGTAGCTGCCGTTTTGTATACGGGTTCAAGAGAGCACTGCGAGCAGATTAGGCGGGACTCTTCTAAAAGACCATCAAGACAGCTTGTGTTGCAGTCTGGAGGCAAAAATAGCGCCCTGGTGCACTCTTCAGCCGATCTTGACCTAGCGGTGAGAAATATCGTTATGGGCATGTGCAAATCTGGCGGCCAGTTGTGCTCCTCGACAAGCCGCGCCTTCGTCTACCGCAACCTACTGCCAGAGTTCAAAGAAAAGCTCACGCACGCCCTTGAATCGATTGTAATAGGGCGCACAGACGATTACGAGGATCCGGTGGGGCCTCACCTTGGTCCGATTTTTTCAAGAAAAGCCATCGAAAAATTTCTACGTTTTCAAACCATGGCCAACAGGGAAGCAGAAGAAAACATCAAGTGGGGTAAAACCTTTGATTCAGGAAGCCAGGGGTTTTTTATCTCTCCAGGTGCTCACGTTATGAAAAGCTATGACAATTCAAGTGCTTACCAGAGCAACGTGATCTTTTCTCCAGACCTGGCCATCTATCCATACGACGTTCTTGACGATGCCATCGAACAGATTAACGACTGTGACGCTGTCTTTGCGGTCTCCTATTTTGGTGATCCACAGATTATTGAGCAAAGAAGAAATCAATTTGTCGCTCCCAATCTTCTCATTAACTTACCGACAGTCGAGGTAGAAACGACTTTGCCCCTGGCCGGCCGCTTTGCCTCCGGACAAACACGCTTTCAAGGCCCGGCCTTGACCCTTTATCTATGCTACCCACAGGTCGTTCAAGAAGACGACAAATCGAAAGAAATCGTTGCTTCTTGGCCTTGGATTGAGGAGTGATTAGGTGTAGTCTTCGGGGCGTAGGAAGCCGTTGACTAGAAATCACTCCGAGGTAAAGCATGGATCCAAAAGTTCTCGAAAATGCCAATTATTGGGCGTCCTCACCAGCTTTTGATCAGTCGACCAGAGACGAAATCAAAACACTGATCGAAAAGAACGACGAAAAAGAGCTTACAGAGCGATTTTACAAAGACCTTGATTTTGGCACCGGTGGCCTGCGCGGCATTATGGGCGCCGGCACTAATCGCATGAATATTTACAATATTAAAAAAGCCACCTTCGCTGTGGCGCGCTACATAAAAAACTACTATGGCGACGAACACTGTGAGCTGCGAGCAGCGATCTCGCACGACTCGCGGATTAATTCACGGCTTTACGCAGAAACGGCGGCAACGATTCTCGCCTCAACTGGCATCAAAGTCTTTCTCACCAAAGAGCTGCGGGCAACACCAGTTTTGTCTTTCGCCGTCAGACACTTTAAATGTCATACGGGAATCTGTATCACAGCAAGTCACAACCCACTGGAATACAACGGCTACAAAGTCTATTGGCAGACCGGTGGACAGCTTGTACCCCCGCACGATCAAGCCATTATCTCTGAATATAAAAACATCAAAAGCTACGAGGATCTTCCGCACTGTGATTTCGCTGAAGCGGTCAATGATGGCAGGATCGTCATTATTGGTGAGGAATTTGATGAGATTTATTTTCAAAAAGTGGACGAACTCTCTCTTGATAAAAACTCGTCTCGAGACATTAAGATCGTCTACACACCCCTACACGGAGCCGGATCAACAGGCGTGCCCCTTGCTCTTAAAAGGTACGGATTTAATGACGTGATCGTCGTACCTGAACAGGAGGCTCCTGACGGCAACTTCCCAACCGTTAAATCTCCCAATCCGGAAGATAAAGAAGCCCTTCAAATGGCGATGGCGCTTGCTGAAAAGGAAAAAGCAGACCTTGTCCTGGCGACCGATCCAGATGTCGATCGAATTGCTTTTGTGGCAAGGGAGAATGATAAGTACACTTGGTTTAATGGTAACCAACTTCTTATCGAGTACGTTCTAAGCGCCTCTAAAAAAGCAGAAAGACTTCCCGCCAACCCACTTGTCGTTAAGACGATCGTCACGACCGAACTTCAGAAACATATTTCTGAACACTATGGGGCCAGCTGTGAGGATACTCTGACCGGTTTTAAATGGATTTGTGATCTTATCGAACGTTACGAAAACGGTCAGCTGACACCTAAGAAAAACTTCGTCTGTGGAGGAGAAGAAAGTTACGGATTTCTCGCCGGAAACTTTGTTCGCGACAAAGACGCAATCGTCTCTTGTGCTCTCGCAGCTGAAATGTTTGTGCACTACAAAGCTCTTGGTCTCAGTCTATCAGATCTTTTAGACGAGATCTTCTTAAGACACGGTGTCTACCATGAGATTCTTCACACGATGACTCTTCCCGGTAAAGACGGCGCTGAAAAAATTTCTAAAATGATGGAAAAACTGAGACATGACTCACCAAGTGAGATTGCCGGTATAGCAGTCGACAGGATGATCGACGTGAAAGACGGTGCGATTCGCCAAAGAACAGGCAATGGTTTTGAAAAAGCAGGTGAAGTCGAGCTTCCATCTTCCAATGTGCTTCAATTTTTCCTAGAAGACGGTTCAAAAATTAGCGTGCGGCCATCGGGAACAGAACCTAAAATTAAGTTCTATATCTCAGTGCGTAAGGATTCATCAGACCTTGATAAATCAAGCTTACAGCCGGTGAAAAAGGCAGCCAGCGAGCAAGCTGAGTCGCTCAAAGAGGCATTTGTCGCGATGGCATGAAAATAGCTCCAGCCAGATAATGGTCCCCAAAGAGATCGGTATGTTACAATAGAAAAAAGCATCTGATCATATGCGGGGATCTATCGTGACTTTAAGATTAATTCTGATTCTTGTTGCAGCGGGACTTATCATCTCAGAGCCTACTTGGGCGAGAACCAAAAAATACAAAAAAGCGACCGACCTAGATAACGATGTGGTGAAAAATAAGCTTTTTCCCAAAAAGAAAAAGGTTGAGATCAGTCTTCCAAACGTCGGTGCCATTCTTAATCAATCTTATGTATCCAGCTTCGTCTTTCATGGAAGTATCAACTACTTTTGGAGTGAAGAGTGGGGGATTGGCGCGGAAGCGCTTTTCGCCTCTAACACCGATAAAAACGAACGTACCTGTATTGAAAACTTTTTTAACGACCCTAAAGACGAGGTGGCCTCCCAATGTGATC
>CAZBDM010000033.1:0-346 GCA_964490675.1 uncultured Oligoflexales bacterium | reverse complement strand
GTGATCCAGATCCGGCTGCTTTAGAAGGTACTCAGGATGCTAACTACGGCCCTGCCTACGTTCCGATTCGAGAAATCAATCAAATCTTTGCCCTTAAAGCGATCTGGAACCCGATCTACGGTAAGCAGCTCTTCTTCCTTACTGCCACAGGCTACTTTGACCTCTATGTGACGGTAGGGGCTGGATTGACCATGTCGACTTTCTATGAAGAAAAGACAATCCTCAACAACGGTAATCGCTCGCGGGGGCCGCAGCCCGCGGTAGGCTCCTCAGAACTGCCACCTGGAGCAGCCGCCAGCGAAGCCGATTCCTATGGGATAGAGGGACGCCCAGAACCTCTCGCTGA
>CAZBDM010000032.1:10348-16696 GCA_964490675.1 uncultured Oligoflexales bacterium | reverse complement strand
AACTTCGAATCCGTTGATATTAAGGACTATTTTCAAAAAATTTCGGATCCCGGTTTAACGAATGGTAAAAGGCGGGCGTGTTAAAAGCCAATCGACTCTTCTGATCTCATCTGCAGATAACTGATAAAGAAGTCGATGACAAGGATGGTCACGAGAGAGATCACCACAGCCTGAGTCGTAGCGCGTCCAACGCCTTTGGCACCACCGCCAGCATAAAATCCTTTGTAACAGCCCATCGATGCAAAGATCGCCCCGAAGATCATTGATTTTTCCATACCTTGAACGATGTGACGGGGCTGAGTGATCCATTTGATCTGTTCAAAGAAGATTCCGACATCAACGTCGAAAATCATCACACCAATGACAAACGCTGATGCAATACCACAGATGACAAAGATGGAAGAAAGCAGCGGCATGATAATAATCGCTGCGAGGATTCTTGGACTCACCAAATATCCGATGGGATTAACCGCCATGACTTGCATAGCATCGATCTGTTCGTTAACACGCATAGTTGCGATTTCAGCGGCCATGGAAGATCCAGAACGACCGGTCACAAGAAAAGAACCAATGACTGGTGCAAGCTCTTTTGACAGAGCAAAAGATGCAGCTGCGCCAATCATTGATTCAGCGCCGAAGATGCGAAAAATTTCGCCAAACTGTAAGCCAAAAACAGCTCCTACCATGATTGCTGCCAAACAAATAATGGTGAAACTACGATTTCCGACAAATTCCATTTGTGCAATAAGAAGTTTAAGCCTTACCGGTGGAAAAAACATCCGATAGAACGCTTCGTAACAAAACATCGTGTAGTTGCCAAAGTCTGAAATCGGTTTGACTGTAACACTAAGGAGGAAGTTTGCGATGGTGCTTTGGTTCTGCAAAAAAATATCCCTGGTTTAATCTATACCAGGGACAGTTTAACACACTATAGGAGCCGGGCTAAGAATATCTTAGCGATTACTTCCAAGCATTCGGATTATTAGATTTGGTACGCGGTACGCCTTGCGTCGATAAGGAGCTTTCCGAGACAAAGCGACCTTCGGAAATCTGACCCCATCCAGCACTGAGACTTACTACGACAACGTCACCGCGGTTTAAGGTTGAAATGGTACTACCAGGGCTTGGCTGCGCATAAACGGCAGTGCCATCTGCTGTCACGAAGCGTACGACGCGACCGGCCGTGCCTGTCGTGCCGAAGTTGGTTGAACCCATAACGGGAGCTTCGGGGGCTGGGTTGATCATTCCTGGATTCATCGCATTGGCGGGAATTTCAACGTTTTCACCACCGAGATTTTCATTAGCGAGGGGATTTTCAATATTACCTTCCGCCTCAGTGAAGTTTTCTTCGCTTTCTTGATAATTTTCTTCGAGCTGCTCGTCGTATTGTTCATTAGCAGCATTTTCTTCGATGTACTCGTCACCTTGAACAGCTTCTTGCATCTGTTGGCCCTCTTGTTGGCCATCAGAAGAACAGGCCGCCATTTGAAGGGCAACAAAACCTATTAAAAATAGTCCTGAAAGTTTTTTACACAGTTTCATAGTAGCCTTTCCTTTCATGAAGCCACAAGTCTCGGCAAAGGTTGCTGCGACTTATCATCCATAATTAAGAACTGCGTGAGTCGCTTTAGCGTTGCTATAACCTCTTACAAGCGATCTCGGAGTTGATTGAAGTCACTTTAATCAGAGCGTTAGGAAAATCATTCGAGCTGAATTGCCGGCAGTGCTTAAACGACTGTTAATAAAAGGAAAGCTGGACGATCCAAAGTCTAATAGGATTGGCAACTTAAAGCTTAAGGTCATTCTTCCAAGCAGAAAGCGCACGGAAGCGGTGACTGATTAAATTTTTTTCTTCTGGTAAAAACTCTGCTAAAGTCTTGTTATATCCTTCGGGTATAAAAACCGGATCATAACCAAACCCATGCGATCCTCTCTGCTCTCGGATGATGTGGCCATGAAGTTTACCCTCAAATGTTGAGGTTTTGTTTTGTTCGTCAATAAAAGCTATGCAACAACTAAAATAAGCCTTGGGTTTCTCACTTAATTTTTCTTCTAAGGATGTCAAAAGTTTTTTAATGTTTTGCTCATCGCTGGCGTCCTCACCAGCAAAGCGACTCGAATAAATTCCGGGTGCCCCTTTTAGAAGCTCGACGCACAGGCCCGAATCGTCCGCTATGACGCAATCATCTGTCAACTTTTTGACGGCTTTTGCTTTGATAAGGGCGTTTTCTTCGAAACTTTCTCCTGTTTCTTGCCAAGTGAGATGTGGGTCAAGGTCAGAGGCGACTTTTACCAGCCAGTCACTGCCGAGCATTGCTGTGATTTCATCGACCTTGTGTCGATTATGGGTTGCGATGTATAGTCGCCGTTGGCTCATTTTTTGACCCTCTATGTGGTAAGATGTAAAGCCTAAATTTCATGCAGAGCATTGTTTAACACAGGAAAATAAATAAGGAAACCCGTGATGCAAGCAAACGAGATTGAATCGAAACTAAAACAGAACTTTCCTGGAGCGACCGTGGTTAAGGCTCAAGACCTCACAGGTGGAGGTGACCATTGGCAAGTAGAAATCGTTGCCTCTGAGTTCACTGGCAAGACTCTCGTCGAGCAACACCAGATGGTCTACGCTGCTTTAGGTGATTGGATGAAAAAAGAAATCCACGCATTAGCACTCAATACGAAGACCCCATAAGACATGATCAAACGCTCTTTTGCAAAGCTTATCCAGCAGTACGAAAAGCGCACTTTAGTCGCGGGCACCACCGAGTCGGTGATCGCGCAAGATGCGCAAAAAGATTTTTTTCGTAGCCATGACCAGACAAAAATCTACTTTGAAGACACTGGAGGATCAGGACCTATTCTGTTTTTTTTATATGGTCTTGGTTGCAATATAAGCCATTGGAAGTATCAGATGGCTTATTTTTTGGAACAAAAAAAATCTCAATCGAAAGATTATCGCATCATTTGGATAGAATACCGTGGTCACGGTCATTCTGAAAGGCCGGCTGAGCAACCGATTACCTTAGAGCAGATTGCCGACGACATTATTGCACTCGTGCGTCATCTAAAGATTAAAGATAAGATTTTTTTTCTTGGTCAGTCGATGGGCGGCAATGTTGCACTTCTTGTTGCAAAGAAGAAACCCTCGATATGTGCTGCTCTTACCTTGCAGGGATCTCCTCCAAAAGGCCCAAGTCAAACATCTCGTATTGGACCGGCAGGTAAAGCCCTTTGGAAGTCGATGGCCTGGCTTAATCATCAAAAACCGCAGGCCGTAAAAGAGATCTATAAAGCTTTTCCTTTTATTGCTGGTCGCACCTTTCAGGAGCTGGTGCGCTACATAGGGTTTAATCCGAAACTAGTGCATAATCAGGACGTCGAAGAATACGTTAATGGTTTGATTGCATGTGATGGTAATGTTTTTTGGGATCTCGCCTATGATATGGAATCTTTTGATATAAAGAGCTTTGGTAAGCGTATCAAAGTACCCATTCTTATTATAGCTGGCGCGAAAGATCATTGTGTAACTCTTAAAAATGTTGAACAGCTAGCGCAAGAGCTCCCATCTTCATCTTTGTACACCATGCAACATGGTAGCCACTGTCCGCATCTTGACGATCCAGACCACTTCAATCAGGTTGTCGATGTTTTTATAAATGGAAAATAATTGGTCGATCGTGAAAAATAGCTCATTGCGGCGTTGTCACTTCGAACCGGCCTCCTCATAGACCTTATGTCAACTGCGTCGGACGATCTCGTGACGCTTTACACTTAAATGTTTTTGTCAATCTCCTTTTAAGAGGTGCAACTGGAGTCATGCCAAAAGTCAGATACTGTTCTAGCGATCGCAACCATGTTTTTTGGCAGCAAGGGCAATGGAATGGGATGCAATAGGAGCCGTTAGTAGGAGAAAAAAGCAGATCAAAAATCCTTTGATGATGACCTCTAGAGTTGGCTTGTAAAGGATCATGCCGATTACCATAAATATGATACCTAGTGTCGATGCTTTGCTCGTCGCTTGTAATCTCATAAATAAAGTCGGCATGCGTATCAGTCCGACGCCAGCGAGACTGACAAACAAAACCCCAGAAAAAAGAAAGACGTACATCAATATTTCAATCATCGTTTTTCCTTGGGAGTAAGTTTTGAAAATATGAATGCTGTTAGAAACCCAACGAGCGCGAGACATAATCCTATGTCGAGAAGCATTGACTCGTTTGTTTTCACTACAAGAACAATCACTATCCCAATACCGACAATACTAAGATAATCAAGAGCTAGTATGCGATCAAGATTGTTGGGGCCCGAATACAACCGGTAGATAGCAAACATACCAGCTGCCAGCAGTAAAACCGCTAGTGTACCAAGAAATTCGATCATTGCAATATCTCCAGAACCTTTGATTCAAGCTTAGTTTTGATATGGTTAATCTCTTTTGAGTCGTCATCTAAAAACATGACGTGTACCTGCATAAACTTTCGATCGGCGGACAAACCTACCACCATTGTACCGGGTGCGAACGTAATTAGATTTGCGATGACAGCAATTTCTAAGTCAGTCTTAGCATCAAGAGGGACCTTGATGATGCCAGGCTTGCTGTAATTTTTTATAGTGACAATATCCCAAGCGATACGAAATGCTGAATAGACGAGGTCGCAGCAATAAAAGAAACAAAGTGCTATAAAAACTCTCAGTTTTCTGAAGTTGTTAGTGACTGACATGAGTGGCTCCAGTTAACAGGCTGCGCGCCGCGTTTTCCGCGTAGGAAAAAAGTAAGTCAGGGTTCAAACCGATTGCTATCGTGATCATCGAAAGTATCAAGCAAGCAAGCAAAGAATTGAGATTGATGCGATTACTGGGGTTTTCTTGCACTCGAGACTCTTCCCAAAATGCTCCTAGCCAAATCTTTGCCATGCTATAAACGGTGAAAAATCCACCGACAATCATAACTGCTACAGTTAAGAAATAGTCAGAACTAAAACTAGATCTAAAAAGTCCCAGCTTAGCCCAAAAACCTGAAAGAGGAGGAATACCAGCTAAGCTAAGAGCTGGAACTGCGAATAAAAAGGCAATAAAGCTGTGGTTTGTGATGAGACCTTTTACTTTGGAAAGGTTTTCGCTTCCTGTCAGAGATCGAATTAAGCCAGAGACGAGATAAAGATTTGCTTTAACAAGAATGTGATGAGCCATATAAAAAATAGCAGCTGTCGTACCCACTAAACGCAAAGTTTCGTCAGGCGAAAAGGCAAAAATTCCTGCGAGGGCAATATAGCCAACTTGGCTGATAATATGGAAACCAAGGATTCTCCGAATGTTTGTCTGGACAATAGCGCCAGCTACTCCAATTAGGATACTCAGGCAAGCGACGATACCCAATAGAATCTGCATAAAGTCACTGTTTGGGAAAGTAAATAAGTTTACCCGAAAAATCGCGTAGAGACCTACTTTTGTAAGGAGCCCGGCAAATAGAGCCGAAACAGTGGGTGAAAGATTGTGGTAGCTAGCTGGGAGCCAAAAAAAGAAGGGGAAAAGAGCAGATTTGATTGCAAATGCCACAAATAACAAAACATTTAAGGAAAGTACAAAGTTGGGATTTGTCTTGTTGAGTGCGTTGAGGTTAACTGCGAGTTGCGACAGATTCAAGCTGTGAGCAGAATTATAGATGAGCCCGGCAGCTGAAAGAAAAATCAAAGAGCTAAGTACATTTAAAACAACATACTTAAATGCACCAGACAGTCTTACTTTCTCACTTCCTAACGACAACAAAACAAAACTCGTAAGCAAGATAACTTCGAACCATACGTATAAGTTAAAGAGGTCGCCGGTTATAAAAGCGCCAGATATGCCGCAAACAAGAATATGAATGAGGGGGAAAAGCAGGTTGGAGCTTTCTGCGTTGATTCCACTGACCGAGTAGAGGGTGACAACAAAGTAGATCATGCCGGTGACAGAAATGAGTAAAGCCGATAACGAATCGTAAGTTAAGGTGATACCAAAGGGGGACTGCCAACCACCTGCTTGTAGGTATAAAGGAAGCTCAATGGAGCCGCTCACTAACGACCACACTCCAAACCCTGTATAAAGCATTGCCGACGCAAGTGAGAGATTTTTCTTAACGGCACTGCCGGATAACATAAGAGTTAGTGCAAATGCAAAAAATGTAATCCCAATGGGGAAGAATACTAAATTATTCAACACATTCTTCCTCCATCATAGATTTCGAATCAAAGTCAGGAGCAACGCTGACTAGTTTTTTTATCAGTGCGACAACAAAGCCAAGCAGAGCAAAGCCAATGACAATTGCCGTTAGAACTAAAGCTTGTGGTAAAGGGTCGTTGCTTTCGGGGA
>CAZBDM010000032.1:8583-10338 GCA_964490675.1 uncultured Oligoflexales bacterium | reverse complement strand
CATCGCTGGCGATAAAAGCGAAAAGGCCGATTTCTGGGTTAGATCCGTAAAAGATCATTAGATTTATTCCATTGCTGAGGAGGATTAAGCCGAAGATGATTGCAAAGTAGCTTTTCTTTTGCAGGAAAGCCAAGCCTGCAAAAAACAACACAAAAACGCTTAAAATCATCATTGTAAACCTCACTCATGCGGGGCGCTTAAGGCATAATGGCCGTACAAAGCGCTGCTTGCTACGATCATGTATACTGCGACATCGAATATCAAAACGGATGAAAACTTACCTGCAATGGGGACCCAAATTGCCGACCAAAGCCCTTTGAGAACAGGTTCTCCAAACAAAGAGGGAATCAGAATGACAGCGATAAATATAATAAGGGAAAGACCTAATATCTTTTGATAGTGAACATCAATCTTTAATTGATAGTTAGTCGTGTCTGAAATATAGCTACGCAAAATTAATCCAAGAGCCAAAATCAGCCCACCTATAAAACCACCTCCAGGCTCATTGTGTCCGCGGAGTAAAATATAAATCGAATAGATAATTAACAACTTCCAAACTCCTGAAAGTGTTTTGCGTAAAATAATATTATCCATTTTGTTTGCTCCTTGTAGCTGTCAAAAGAATCGCTCCACACCCAAGGGCAGCTATAGCGACAACGACGACTTCACCGAAAGTATCTAAGGCCCTGAAATCTACAAGGATGACATTGACAACATTTTTGCCAAAGGCACTTACATGGGAGTTCTCTAAAAAGAAGTCTTTGGTAGAATTGACAACCTCAGGTATGCGCACAGATAAAAGCAAGGTGATATAAACGCTAAATCCGAAAGAGAGAATAAGACTTCCCGTTTTAGATCTCTGTCCACCATGTCCAGTGTTTTTAAATGCATAGCGAAAAAGAAGGATAACAAAAATCAGAACGAGAGCTTCAACTAACAGCTGCGTAAGAGCAAGATCAGGTGCCCCAGAGATCATAAATGACAAAACCATTCCAAATCCTGATGCTCCCAATAATATGAGGCGGATAAGATTGTTTTTAATGATTAGTGCAGCTATGGCAGGTAGAGATATGATTAGGAACATTGACATTTCTATCCATTGAAAATCGAAAACAAGACCTGTCACGTTAATAGCCTTGATAAGGGGAAGTGTAAGCATGAAGAATGCAGCTGAAAGTGTCCAAGCAATGTATTTGGAAAGATCGCCGCTTTGCAGGAAGCTTGTCACCTTGGTTGCTAATTTTGGAATGTTGGTGATGACCAATTCGTAAATAGCATCAGGAGTGTACTTTTGAACTCTTCCTAATCGGTAGGAAAAAAATGAAATAATAGGTTTGACTTTTGCAGCGACAAATATACCGACGGCAAGGGTTACAACGCTGAGGGTGATGACTAATAATGATTCCAAGTTTATGCCATGCCAAAGCTTAAGTTTCATAAGCAGTGTTTCGCCAGCAACGGCGGTGGCCATTTGGGTTCCCAAAAATGTATCGAATACTCTAGGAAAAACGCCGATAAAAAGGCCGCAGATGGACAGGGTTAAAGGGACTATGGACATCATAAGGGGTACTTTTTTTATGCCGTTGCCATTAGTATTTTTCGACCAAAATGGGCGCGAGCAAATACTAAGAGCTAGTCCAACGAGAAGAATATTGGTCAAGACAGCCAAAGGAATGAGGATAAGACCCCCGGCTCCTAGCTGCAGCTTTGCAAGATAGGCAAGCTCTTTTCCAAAAAAGCCAAATAGTGGAGGTG
>CAZBDM010000032.1:0-8573 GCA_964490675.1 uncultured Oligoflexales bacterium | reverse complement strand
GGTGCGCCTGCCATACTTAACGCTGAAAGGACAGCAGCAGTCGCCGTTACTGGCATATATCTAGCTAGTGAACCCAAAGTCTTTAAATCTCGATTACCGGTGGCGAAATCTATGTTGCCAATGATCTGAAAGAGTGCCGCTTTATACAGGGCGTGTGCGACAAGAAAAACAACCGCGGCTTTTATGGCCACATCGCTTCCCATACCGAAAAGCAGCACAAGAATACCAAGAACAGATATGGTTGAATAAGCCAGTATTTTTTTGATGTCCCTTTGCGATGCCGACATTATAGCTCCAGCGATCATGGTTGTGGCGCCCATCGCGGTAAAAGTCGTATTCCAAAGATCGTTTCCTCCAAGATGAGGGGAAAGTCGCGCCAAAAGAAAAATGCCGGCCTTAACCATTGTTGCGGAGTGAAGAAAGCTACTTACCGGTGTCGGTCCAGCCATCGCACTTGGCAGCCAAATGTGAAAGGGCACTTGTGCGGACTTGCTAGCTATACCAGCGGCCACGAGTAATACAATTGCTGGAAAGTATGGGTGCCAGACAATCGAGCGATCGATCAAAGAAAAACGCATGGAGTCTGATAGGGACAATCCCATGCTTTGACCGTGCGCAGAAATCATTAAAAAGGCAGTGAGAAGGAGCAGTCCTCCACTCACGGTTATGAATAATGCTCGCCTTGCGGATTCCCGAGCGACAGCTTTTTGGTGTTTGGTGCCAACGAGCAAGAAAGAACAAACGCTAGTAGCTTCCCAAAAGAGAAAGAACAAAATCATATTGTCAGCAAGTACGAGTCCGATCATAGCGGAAGTGAAAACGGTTAAAGTGGCATAAAATTTCCCTAACCCTGAATGGGACTTCATGTAGCTGGCTGAGTAGAGAAAGACCCCTGTTCCAATAAATGAAATGAGGATAGCCATCACCATGGCAAGGCCGTCGAGTTTGAAGGAGAAAGAAGCACCAAAATGCTTAGACCAAGTCCAGGACATAAGTTTTGGAGAGGCCGTGTCAACGGGGGCTTGCGAGATTAAGGCCAAAAAAATGACAAATAGTCCTGTTGCTACGGCATAGGGTGCCAAGCCTGCTGCTCTTCCACGACCTAAAAGCACTAAAAGTAAGCAGGCGCTCATGACCCAGAAAATGATTTCCATCTTTATGTCCTAAACAACTAAACGGGGGGCGTTACTAACGTACGGGTGAGACAAATCCGCTATATTTCATCGTCAGGATATCCTTTTCGACTTTGCTAATGATCTGTTCGGCTGTATTGCCTATGAAATATCCAGCGACTCCACTCTTTGCAAGGTTGCCCATGACGACTAAATCGATGTCAAGCTCTTCAATGGTTTGGGGGATGACACGTGCTGCGGGACCTCTTTCGAGGTGAACTTCCATTTGGCAGTCGGCGCTCATAGATTCTGCTAAAAGCTTCTCGAGGGAGTTTTCTACGAGTTTTTTCTCGTTTGATAAGATGGCCGCTCTTTCCCTTTTATTCATTGTGTGAGGGATGCGACTTGCGAGCATCGGGTTCCAAGCCGCGATCACGTGTAAAGGGACGTTTTCCCAGGCTGCCATTGAAGTTGCCATCTCTAGAGACTTTTTATTCACTTCTAGTTGATTTCCTTCCGAACCCCTCGGGTCAACACATACGCCGATAGATTTCATTTGTTTGGAGTTACCGATCCATACCGGGCAGGGAGACTTACGCATCAATTTGCCTGCGTGAACGTTGTTGAAGCTGCCATCTTCGGCGCGAGGGATGACGATAAGATCGCATCCATGTCTTTGTGCAAATTGGACCGTGGAAATAGCGGCTGTTCCTATTTCTGTCACGCAGATTGGCTTGACTTTATCGGAAGCGAATGTATTCGCGAAAGCTCGTAAGGACATCGCCGTTGATGCGCGCACATCTTCGACTTGTTTTAAAGAAGAGACTGGTATGCTAGCAGCGGCCTGCAACAAAAAATTTGGTTGTTCGATCGAGGTAAACATGGTCAGCTTAGCGGAGTTGCGATCAGCAAGTTCAAAAAATCTGCTCAATGATAACTTGCTGTAATCGCTTCCTGTCACATCGATAAGAATGTTTTTGAATCTTTTCATGTTTTACTTCCTTATGATTACGCCATTTGGAAGTTTTGTCTGTGTGGCTTAATGGCGCAGTTAGCAGATACCCCTGAACTACAGTGAGAAGCTAAGGTTATCGTTCTCTTTTTAAAAATAGATATATAATGAATTATATATAGAAAAAATAAATGTATTTAGTTAAGGACTTGATTAGTTCTTTTGATTTTTGTTGCTTGACAGCTGAGCTTGGTAGTAGGTTCGTTTTTTTGAATCGTTAGACATTTAAAAATCCATTAAATCTAATACTGGCAAGCGGCAATCATTCCATTGAGAGACCAATGAGACGTCTTATGAATTTAAGAAATATTGCAGAGTCGAAAGCTTTTGAGAGGTTTATCGCTGTCATCATTGGCATAAATGCGATCACATTAGGCTTAGAGACAATGCCGTCGTTAGGAGAAGATCTATTAAGCAAAATTGTCTTTTTTGACCGCATTTTTCTCATGATTTTTGTGGTTGAGATCGTCCTAAAACTTTCAGTCTATCGTTTTTCCTTTTTTAAAGACCCTTGGCGAGTGTTTGACTTTGTGATTATTGGTATTTCACTTATCCCCGCAACTGGACCGTTTTCTGTTCTGCGGGCACTGAGGGTTTTAAGAACTTTAAGAATGGTCAGTATCGTTCCTTCTTTGCGAAAAGTGGTCAATGGCCTGCTGGTGGCGATTCCTGGGCTCGGAGCAGTGGCAGCAATACTTTGTTTGATTTTTTATGTAAGTGCGGTGATGGCAACCAAATTATTTGGAGCTGAATTTCCTCAGTGGTTTGGTACAGTCGGAGAAAGTGTCTACACACTTTTTCAAATTATGACCTTAGAAAGCTGGTCGATGGGTATCGTTAGACCTGTTATGGAGAAGTTTTCCTACGCTTGGCTGTTCTTCTTACCGTTTATCCTTGTGACTACATTTACCATGCTGAATCTTTTCATCGCTGTGATTGTTAATGCAATGCACGCCGAAACAGATGAGGCCGCTGAGGAAAGAGCGCGAAAGGGTCAGGATGAGCGGAGCCAGATGGCAGAGGAAATTCGCCAACTCAATGTTAAAATCAATTTGCTCCTCGAATCCCAAGAAAAAGCCAAACAGATCGGCCGATAGCCTTCTTTGAAGCGGTTTGCCGAAGAGATTGTAAAAACGTTAATTTTTTTGTGATGAGCTTAGTTTGACTGGTAACAGTTACCCATAACGGTTCCACCGCCATTGGTCTGTACTGCTGTTCCTTGACAGTCGTTAGAAAGTGCTTCGAGATATTTTGATACAGAGCCGTTAGAGATATCTTGAGCTCTGAAAGGGGACCAATTCGTTCCGCTGCTTTCAATTCTCAAATATGCGGAGTTAGCTTTATCACCGCCATAAACTTTGTAGTTGAACGATTGAGACTCTACAACAGTGGTCTTTATAACACTGACGATGATAAGCTTTTCGCGGATATCATCGATCGAACCAGTAATGTTGAAAGATCCAGATTCACTTACTGGAAAATGATCTAAGTATGTGGCTGTAAAGTTATAAGAATTATTACCTTGAGCATAGATATCCAGAAAGTTTTGGCGACCTATTTCTAAAAGAACGACGCTCATCTCGGTTAGGCTACCAACATCGCTAGCGACGGCGTCATCTGCGCCGATTGACGATAGGGTGAGATTCTCGTTAAAAACAACGGCCATATTATCGATTGATTTCGGATCGGTAAGGTATCCAGGAATTCCTTCACTTTGATCGGTTTCTTTATCGCTGATGTCAGCACTCATAGAGTTTACGTCTTTGTTCTGATCCTCGGAAGAAACAATTGAGGAATCTTTCGACGGAGATTCTGCAGCAGTCTTATCTTGACTTGCCATAAATGATGAATCGTTTGAACAAGACATCAATAGAATGAGAAGTACAAAATTTGCTAGTTTGCTCATCACACGTTGTGCCATGGATTTGATGTCCTCTTTGTGCTGCTGAAAAAATAAAGAATTTAACTCTACTGTCTTAAACCTAAGTCTTTATCGGAAGCTCTAGGCGAAAAACTTAGAATTGCTTAAATGTTTGGTAATATTAGAATGTTAGGGCGCATGCAGGGAGGTTTTGAGCCCACTTGTTCTTAGTGGGCTGTGTGGATTCTCGAGCAGTGGTAGTTTGATTTATCTTTGTTGCTGGGACGGCAGTAAAAGGTACCTTTTTTCGAGTCTGGTATGTTTTGCATGACGACAGAGCTTTTGGGAATATCGTCTTGCGATTCTGTTGTCTCGTAGGTGTTCAAGGGAGCTGGGATTAAATCGATAGGACTGGCAGTGCTGTGAGCTTTTTTAACCACCTTACCGTTGCTATCGACTTCTATCGGTGTAGATGTCGTTTCGCTCGGTAATGTCAAAGGTATCTGAGAAAGATCTTTGTTGTGGCTACCGATGGTTACTTGAATATTTGAAATAAGCTCTTTGGGAATCGCTCGCCACTGGCCACGTTTACAATAGACCGCTACGTCTCTTTTCTGGTCGTAATATACTTTTGAGGGAACCTCTTCCAAACATGGCTTTTTACTTTCGTCAGCAAGCATGAGTTTTGAAGCTGGAAGTTTAACTTGCTTATCATCATCAGAATCGATGGTCTTAGAATCTGATGCAATATTTTGATGGGCTGTGGGGGTTGGAAGGTTTGAATCCTGCTCAACCTCTTTCGGAGGTTGTTCAATTTTGCTATCGGATAATGTAAAAGGCAAAGCGATAGGGCCGGGCGATGTTTCCTCCTGCTGCGCTTTCTCTTGTTGAGATTGTTGCATTGCTTCTTGCTCCGGGGAAAGCTTTGTTGCTGCGCCTTTTTTCATAACATCAGGATTCGGCGATCTTGTTGCTTTGGCTTGGAAGGGGGTGTCGCAACCCAACAAAGAAAAAAAGACTAACATTGTTACGGTATAGATAGCTTTCATCGTTCCCTCTGTTTGGTAAAAGGTGTTCGAGGTTTTCATCGGCGACAGTTTTAGAAAGCTTAGGCTTGCTAAAATGATTCACCAGACAGCAGGATGCCAGATGGAAGAACCGGTCGAAAAAAAATTCGTTTCTTATCGTTTGGTGAAAATTTAATCCTTTGATTTCAATGGTGTAAAAGATAAAATTTTAGAAGTTTGCCAATTCCCCGATGGACCACCAGAGTCTTTGGATTAAGGCCAGTAAGGAATTTATTTTTGTCACGAAAAATAGAAAGCATTACCGATCCTGAAGAATCGTCTCAGTCAACTCCCAAGACTGAAGGGGCGGATGCTGTTAATAAATCTGAAGCGACCGGAAAACAGATTTTGGTGACCCTGCACTACCCCAAACCTACTCCTTTGAGTCAAGTGATAGCTGAAGTAGCTAGTTGGTCAGAATTTAATTTTGTGATGGAGCCTTCATTAAATCGTAAGATTCAGATTTTTGCACCAAGGAAGCTTTCACGAGGAGAAGCGTTTAGCTTGTTTGTTGCTTCCCTTGAAACAATTGACTTACGTGCCATCCATTTAGATGGCAGCGTCGTCAAAGTTGTTCCTGCAGGACTGGGTAAAATCGCGATTTAGAAGTAGATACCTAAACGTACACCAGTGTACGCTCCGAGGTGGCTTTCTTTTAATTCTCTGTCTTCAACCTTGATGTTGTAAGTTCGGCTACGGTAGCCGACGAGAAAATCCAAGTATTTTTCTATAATATCAATCGATGCACCAACATCAACATCTTGTCTGGGCGACAAGGATACTTCTCTACCATTCTTATCCCAAGCGCTAGAAGTCGTCATGATTGAAGCATCACTAAAAAAAACGACTTTGTGCCACAAGGGGATGTGCAAGCCAAGCCCGACTCCTACCTGTGTGGCTAGAAGGTCAATCTCTTCAGCTTCTTCACCGCTCACCTCTATTTGTGTCAGACCAGCTTGCACAGACGGGTAAAGCCAACCAAAACGTGCTTGAATACGGACGTCATGCCAGTTACTAGTCATCTGACTTTTGTTAAGAGCAAAAGGGATATCATTGTAAGTCCCTCTGAAGCTAATTCCCAGCTTTCTCGCTTCTCCAGCATAAGTTCCAACGGTCCAGGTCGTCGATTCACTGGTTTCTTTGCTTGCAGCTGCTTGGCTTTCAAAGGTCGTATAAGATACGTCCCCTTGCACAAAAGCGGTTTGAGTTTGACGATCAAGTGCGGTTCCATAGACTTGACTTCGTGTTTGAGCGTAAGCGTTACTTTCAAATAATAGATTTAATAGAATCAAGTGTGTTATCAGTATGGCATACTGAATCAGTCTCTTTCCTGATGTTGTCACTAATACCATGTTTACATCTCCTATAATGGATTAGTTTTCCATCTGCTTTTGTGAGGATCGGCTAGATTTTAATCTGTACAGAGGGTAAATTTTTCCTATAGACCTACCCCCGAGATGGCATTTTTTGATAGGAAGCTGAATGTTTAATATACCTCGCGCAGTTAGATTAAGAGTTATTGCTCTTTTTTTTATCTTTCTTACTTCAGTGATCATTGTATTTTGGTTAAAAAGCGCGCCACGCTTTAGGGTGGGAAGTCTCTATCAAGACTATCCGAGCGTTGGGAAGTTAAGAGTTTTTGTCATTGGAGATTCAGGGCACGGTAACGAAAGCCAAAGACAAGTCGCTGATGCGATGGAAAAAAGGTGCCGGGAAGCTGAGCCAGACGCTCTGCTTTTTCTAGGAGATAACTTCTACCAAAAAGGGGTTGATTCTCTGGATGACCCGCAGTGGGAAAAAAAGATGTTTGGCATGTACGGCGGCGCATGTCTCAGTCAAATACCGATCTTTCCGGTCCTAGGAAATCACGACTATAAAGGTAATGCCAATGTACAAATATTGAAGACTGAAAAGACACCACGCTGGAAGATGCCTCATCGTTTTTACCGAGTAGATTTCGGTGAAATTGTGCGGGTGATCGCTTTTGATTCCAATGTTCCAGATATGTGTTTTATTGATTATTTTTGTACAGTTGATTTTTTGAAGTCTAATTTATTGCTTCCGGGTCCAAAGTGGAAAATAGTCATGGCGCATCATCCGTTAACAAGTGGAAGCGCAAAAGGATTTAATTATAGAGGAGGATGGCTTGGAAAGTTTATGTTACCTCAGGTCTGCGGCGAAGCGGATCTCTGGTTGTCAGGTCATTCCCATCATTTAGAACATCGCAAACTCAAAGGTTGTGAGACGCAATTCTTTGTTTCAGGGGGAGGCGGGGCACCTCTTTACGATATCAAAGAAGATGATCCCGATAGCCAATTTATCGCAAAAAGCTTTGGCTTTCTTGAATTATTGATCGGCGATCGACAGCTTGTTTATCAGTTTCGCAATGAAAAAAATGAAAGACTCTACAAAGGAACTCTTAATCGATAGAGTCGAGCAGACTCAAATGACAGCAAATCATGTCATGTAAACGCGTCAGCAAGGCGATATCTTGCGGCGGAGCAAGCTTAAGAAGACAATCGTAATTCTTAAATAAATTTTTCTCAAACATCACAAAAGTGGCATAGTTCGCTTGATGACTGATCCACTCTGGCATGACCGAAGAAATGTTGATCACCATGCGGGTAAAGTCGCAGGTTATCATCGATAAGTCTTCAGGAATACCACCATGTGCCGTAATTAAATCGATCAGTGCCTGACATGCTTGTTTATGTTGATCGACGATGCGGTCACGGTATTTCTCTAGAGTTGATGATTTAATGTTAGCCCGACAGACTTCTACAATCTGTAGCTCATGTTTAAGAGTCTTGTTAAGTAACTCGAGGTAGTGATTGTCTTCGTAGGTCGTGTCAAAGCGTTTATAGGAAGCTTGCCTTAGGCTTAATATCTTACCTAAGCAAAGATCAGATCCAAATCCTTGATTGTTGACTAAGTTTGAGCTCATTAGCCTTCTTCAAGTAAGCTTTGAAAAGTTTCCAACCTTGAGGGGAGCAGTCCATGTCTCGGACTCCCTCTTTTCTACCTTATCTTATCGGCTAAGTTTATCACTTTTTATTAAAGTTCATTTAAACGCACATCTTACTGCTCTTCTACTAGACTTTGAAAGAACAAAAATTTCAAAGGCATACATTAACAAACCCAGCTAACTTCGCTATAATAGAAAAGACTCTCTAATTTTTCTGGAGTTCTTTTCATGACTGATCTTAGTCATTTGAAAATACTTGTAGTGGATGATGAGCCTGACCTTCGAGAGCTTTTCGAAATGGAATTCGAGATGGCCGGTGCAGATGTTTTTAATGCTGAAAACGGTCGAAAAGCCTTCGATATTGTTAAAGAAAATGACATCGACCTGATCGTTTCGGACTTGCGGATGCCGGGTGGCACAGGCATAGAACTCCTTGAAAATGTTAGGGGATTTCATCCTACTAAACCTGAAATCATGCTTGCAACCGGCTTTGCAGATATCACCGTAGCTGAGCTCTACGACAAGGGTGGCTGCGCGATGTTCAACAAGCCTTTTG
>CAZBDM010000031.1:7363-16725 GCA_964490675.1 uncultured Oligoflexales bacterium | reverse complement strand
CGAGGGGGCAGCAAACCGTTGCTGCCCAATAATTTATAGTGCGTCAGCCCTGGTCTAGGTCTCATTAAAACTCGATCAGAGCTACTCTTTCAAAATTTCTCAAGATACTTTATAAAATCACTAATAATATTTTCTGTGAGTTTCTTTAAATCAATTTCTTGAGGTGACGATGAATCCGAAAATTACGGTGGCTTTTGGCGACGGCATAGGACCGGAAATCATGCAAGCCAGCTTAGATATATTAAAGGCAGGTGGCGGATCTTTCGACGTGGAAGCCATCGAAATCGGCGAGAAGGTTTATTTACAAGGTCACTCCTCTGGCATCCGCCCGGAAGATTGGGCCACGCTTAATGAGAATAAAATCTTCTACAAAGCCCCCATCACAACACCGCAAGGCGGTGGTTACAAGAGTCTAAATGTTACGCTTCGCAAAACTCTCGGTCTTTATGCCAATGTCAGGCCAACCAAGTCTTTGTCTCCTTTCGTCCCGACCAAACACCCTGATCTTGACGTTGTAGTCATCCGAGAAAACGAGGAGGACCTCTACGCGGGTATTGAGCACCGCCAAACACCGGAAGTCTATCAATGCCTCAAGCTTATCTCACGCCCGGGAAGTGAAAAGATTATTCGCTACGCTTTCGAGTATGCTAAAGCCACAGGTCGCAAGAAAGTCACTTGTATGATCAAAGATAATATTATGAAACTTACCGATGGTTTGTTTCATAAAGTCTTTCGAGAAATTGCTGCTGAATATCCCAATATTAAGAGCGACCATATGATTATTGATATCGGCATGGCGAAGGCAGCCGACTCGCCAGAAATGTTTGACGTCATCGTTTTACCAAACCTTTACGGAGATATTATTAGCGATATATTAGCACAAATCTCCGGTTCGGTCGGCCTTGGCGGCTCATGTAACCTTGGGGAGAAGTTTTCGATGTTTGAAGCCATCCACGGCTCAGCCCCAGATATTGCCGGAAAAGAAATAGCCAATCCCAGCGGCCTGCTTATGGCTGGGGTAATGATGCTCAATCACCTAGGGCAAAATGAAGCCGCCTCCCGCATCGAAAATGCTTGGCTTAAAACCATTGAAGATGGTTACCATACAGCCGATATTTTCCGCCAAGAAACCAGTAAAAAGAAACTTTCAACAAGTGAGTTTTCAAGAGCGGTGATCGAAAACCTTGGACAGCTTCCTGAACGCTTAAGCCCTGTCGACACGAGACAAAAGCAACTTGATCTTCACTTCTCCTCAGATTCATCTCAAGGACAATCAAAACCAGATATGACACTAGACGGTATTGATATTTTTCTTTTTGAGAACGATCGCGACCCTGAACGCTTAGGCAATCTACTCGAGAAAGCTGTTGAAAAGAGTGATTTTAAACTCCTTATGATCACCAACCGCGGCGTAAAAGTCTTCCCGGATGGCCACCCTGAGACATTCTGCACTGATCACTGGAGATGTCGCTTTGTACAAAGACATAAAAACGGGTCAGCCATCGATCAAAAGCAATTGGTAAATATTTTAAGTATCGTCACAGAGGCGGGCTTTGAGTTTATCAAATGCGAAAACCTCTACTCATTCGATGGTGAGCCTGGTTATTCACTTGGGCAAGGCCAATAAAGACGCTATTAGACAGCTGTTAACACTGAAACAGCTGTCTCCTTTGTCTTTCTTTCAAAGCAATCTACTAATAGGGAGATTGATAGTTTTTATAAGGTGCATTATCGATGGTAGTTAAGAACGCATCGATGGCCAGCGAAAAGTCTGTCGTTTTGTAAAGCTCCTGGGCAAAACCAAACTGCATTCCTTTGATAGCGTCGCCCAATCCACTTTCAGGCGCTAAGGTTCCTTTACAATCATTTCCGAAGCCGTCTTTATTTCCGACAATACAATCTGGCATCAACATGTAAGCTAGAAACTCCGCGCCTTCTACACAAGAGTTATAATTTTGTTGGGGAATCCAGTTGCCAACAATGCGGTTCCAGCCCATCCATAATTCGTACTCTTTCTGGGGGACACCGACGTGCGGACCATAGCGCAAAATTTCTGCATACTGCCAGTAAGAATGAAGAATCGCCTTAGTATGAGCATCCCAAAGCTTTTTCTGAATAGCATCGACCTTTTTCTTTTTAGCAAGCCAGCGTCTATCTTTTGCAGTGATGATCCTCACTCTTCGTCCGCCTCTCATTCTAAAGGTCGGCTTTGGCTTATCTGAAAGATCGTAGACAGGTCCACTGGCTGCATCAAAATACCTGTTCCAAGCACGACAGACCTCCACATGAGTGATCGGTGCTCGACTTTCACCAGGCTCTGGTGCGCGCGTTGGCCATTTTTTTATATATTTACTCCTCGAACAGGGAATGCCTTGTTCTCTTTCGACCATAAAAGAATAGGCACCTATGTTGAGAGAAGAGTTCGGTGTCTGCCAAATATCGATTTGAGAGCGAGCCGTCTTATACTGAAACCCCGTTAAAATATAAGTTGCTCCCAGAAGTCCGTATTGACAGGCTTCGTTTTTGTAGGGAACGCTATCGTCACATTGATGAGAGCAGTCCATGCCTGGATATTTGCGCCCCATTTCGGCAATCATCGACAATCGTGACAATTGCCCTGGAGCGGCAACAAAAGGGATTTCTCTCTCATTGGAAAGAGATTCGAAAAAAAGTGTTGTTCGGGGACTTCGACTTGAAGTCAAGCTGTTCGAGCTATCTAACTCACTACTTCCACAGGAAATCATCGCGAGAGAAAGCCCAAAAGAACACACGTAGCTAAGGAAAAAGCTGCGTCTTTTCATAATAGAACTCTTGATTTTGCATTATTAATATTCGCGTTTGTTGCTGAATACTTTATTTCACAACTCAATACAAATAATTTTTTTCATTTAATTTAACCTTGCGTAATCTGATCAAATTGATATATCAAGCCTCTATCAATTTAAAAAATTTCATTTTTTTGAGTTCACACATTAAGGAATCGAGGGTCTTCATGAAGTCTGTTATCTGTGCTGTAATAACTTTTTTGTTAGTATCGAGCTGCGGCGGGGGTGATGATCAGTCATTGAGTCATAACAAGAGTCAATTTTTCGCGGGATCGCCAACAATTACTTCCTTTTATTTTGACTTTAAAGATGGAGTCTATTCATTTTCTGTCAGTTATCAACTGCCAGGGAACATATCCCTTTCACAGGTTAACGACATCAATCTTGACAAGTCATATTTGGCCACTATTTCAAGTAACATCGCTTACAACCGCCGGCATTCTATTAGAGGAGACAGAGAGTATTATATAGAGACAAGGACAAATCAGAAGATTTTTAATGTAAGTATTTCAAGTACTCTCGTGTCGCGATGCCGGGTCACTCAGAGTGTGACGAGTTGGCAGGAAAACTGTCAGATGGAGAGCAAGAATAGCATTCCCCTTTCAACAGGAAGAAACATTAAGAACGAGGCAAAGAAAGTCTTTCATTATGGCTCTTCAACGGTAAGCTGCCGTAAATCCGGCGGCGTTATTTCTTGCCAAAATTCTGCACGAGGTCAATTTAAATCGCAGCTAGCGGGTACGATTACAACGTCGTCAATGGCAGAAACATTCGCCTACCAGGGGTTTCATAATGTTGCTGGATTTATCTTAGGAAAATTCAAGAGAGCCACCTCTCCTTCACGGGCCACACAACTTATCAAAGCTACAGGTTGGGGCCAATTTTATGATCGCCTTAAAACAAGTCGATTTGTAACTGAGCCGGTTTTTGACAAACCGACAGCTAAAGTTGTTCTTCAAAAACAGGGGAGCAGCATAAGTTACTCGATAGATGGACATCGGCAACGTTGGTGATTCTTACCTTCATCGAGGTTAAATGACACACTAAAGTGGCTCTCGCCATTGCCAGACTGCTTGGTAAGGAAAGAGCCACTTTCTTTTGTGAGTTTAAGCAACTAATTTCGCCCCCAGTTTCGTCCGATGTTTCTATCGAAGTTTCCGTGACAATTGACACAGTTTCCAAAACCACTGAGAATCACACCACGGTTATCGCCGTTATGCTCTCTAAACCCGTCATTGTAATGACAAGGAAGACAGACTTGCGGGACGGTTCCGGAATGAGTGAAAGTAAATGACTGTGCTCCTTCGGCGGGAGTTTGGTGACAGCCCGCACAATCCTTGCCAACCATGTGGCCACTGCCAGGCTCATTAGGGTCGTTAGGATCGAAATTAGCCGGAGGACCTTGGTTAGGATAAGCTCTTGCTGAGGTTGTCGTTGGACGAGTGTGACAACCCTCACAGGTCGCCGGTCGCGGCTCGTGTGTAAAGTTTATCGCCGCTGTAAACGAGGTTGTTGTATGACAAGACTTACAATCACCATCTGTTGGATGATCTCCACCGGGCCGATCGTTAGCATGACATTTTGAGCACTCTGCTGGTTCGGGGCTATGACTATAGCCGAGGAACTTAAATGACTCTTCCGTGAAGTTATGACATAGGATACACTCTTCGCCTCCACCATGAGTAACAGTGCCGACGGCCGCAGGACGATCTTTTTCATGACACTGGATGCAATTATCTGTCACCCCAGCATGAATAAGAGCGAGAGGTGAATCACTCGAGTTGTCGTTGGTGGTTGTGCTGTTTTCACTATTTTGATTATTAACCGTGTTACTTGTTGAACTATCAGTCGTCTTCACATCGGAAGTCTTAGCGTTGTTGGGATTTTTTTGCTTAACAGTCGTCTCGGAAGAACTACTGCATCCAGCAAAAATCAGAGTTACAATTATGATTGACAATGATTTAAAGTCTATAATTTTAGTGCCCTTTATCCTAAGTACACATCAATTAATTCGGTAAATCAGCCCGTATAAATGAGTTATTTTACCTTTCTATTGTAAGTCATTAGGATGATCGAGATTTTGAGGTTTTGAGAACGATTCTTGATTAATGAGAAAGGATCCATAATCAAAATTATGATTTCTAGCCGTTTCGACTGACTTAAATCCTCTGAATCTAGAAGAATCAACGCACTGCCCATCCAACCGACTCTAGACAGCTCTCGACATGAGGCCTCATCCTCTCACTCTTCAAATTCTGAGTCGAGACTCTGAAAAGAAAGGTTGTTTTTGAACGTTCACAAAACACGTGATTATGACTTAATTTTTTCAGCAAACATTCCGATCATCAAACAATGTTTCAAAGTGGTATGAATCCAGAATTTCTTTCTAACCGCACCCATATCGACCGTAAGGAGTACAATCGAATGACCAACAATTTTAATGCGAGAAAACTCATTGTTGGTCTCTTTATACTAGCCATAGTGATTCTGGCAATTTTTTGGGTACCACCGTTTACGATCCATCAAAGCGCAATTCCAACGTGCGAAATTTCTACTGGCCTTGGTTGCTAGCAAGATTCTCAGTTCATATCTAAATAAAAAATGATCGCAAGATCGCGTTCCTTACCAATGATTATTTTTCTGAGGACATCCTCAAGGTCTTGTCAGCAATTATAAAATTGAAGCTGTCCAGATTAGATCGACTTTTGCGAAGAGCTTTTTATGAGCGATCAACCAATACCCGAGCGCGATGGTTTAAAAGAGCACAGGCTGGCAGTTTGGCAAAAAGGGCAGCATATGATCAACCAGGTGAGCTGGATGTTCAAACTTCCTTTGGTACAACATAATGGCCATAAGCCCGCTTTATTGAAATACGACTCGACAATTCAGAGATTTTCAAGAAGGCCTTGTTAAGGTATGTTAGTACTCTAAACAATACTAATCAGGAAACGATGACTATGAAGCTATTGTTAGGAATTATCATTATTTTTTCATGCACACATCGCTCTTTCGCCAGTGAAGAGCAATCGATTCAAACGGAATTGAAGCTTGAATATGGATTTCTTGCTGTCCTAAATCACCGGATTCAACTGAGTGAGGACAATACTCACTTCGACTACGTGAAGTCTGGTGGGCAGGATGTTTTATTTGAACAGGTACGTTACACAGGTTCGCTTATTTTTTCTGACAGAGATCGTCTTTTATTTGTGGCTCAACCTTTAGATTTAGTCACACGCAAGACTTTAGAAGACGATCTAGTCGTGGAAAACGAAACCTTCGCTGCGGGAACTCCGATGAACTTCAGGTATAGTTTCACTTATTACAGAGCCACCTATTTATGGAGCTTGATATCTTCTCAATCCCATTGGATGGGGCTAGGGGGAGGTTTGCAAATTCGCAACGCAACAATTGAATTTTGGTCTGTTGATGGATCAAAACATGTCTCCAATCGAGATATCGGACCGGTACCGCTGTTTGCGCTCCACTACACATATAAAATTGAGGAGCATGTTCAGCTGTATTTTGAGGCAGAAGGTAACTACGCTGATACTCAATACATCAATGGAGATACTGACAGCGCCGTGAAAGGAGCTATTTTTGACTCTGCTGTCAGCATGGCTATCCAGGCGTCTGAACGATTCTCAGCTTTGTTGTCGGCAAGATATATTTCAGGAGGAGCAGAGGGAAAGAGCGACGAAAAAGATAACCCAAATGGAGACGGATACAACAGCAACTGGATAGATTTGTTCGCTTTGACGTCAGGATTGATCTACAAGTTTTAAGGATCGACTCATTAGGATTCATTTTTTTAAATGTTTGCCCCTGAGACTCCAAGGAAAGAAAAAGGCAAGTAAAATTGCATAGAGCATTATTTTATGGTCGAAACCACTCGCTTTTAATGCCATGAATACAAATAGCATAATGTGAATTTTTACAACATTAACATAGGGAGCATATAACCCAAATTTACTTTCACCAAAAAAATTCTTCCAGCGGCTGGCGAGAGTGGCTAATACAAAAGGCCAGTAAGTGATAAAAAGTCCCTTAATTGCGCCAAGCACTAATAAGGGTGAAAGAACAGGACCCTTTTCATTGAAACCTAAACCCGATGCTTCTGGCAAAGGAAAAATTGCATTAAGAAACATCGCATGAATCAGATGAAACAAGCCAAAATGCACGGCGAAAAAACCACCCATAAAAGGGTAAAGAAATATCAAAGAAATGATTCCCAATGCTATGTTTTTCTTGAAATACGGTTTTGACTGCTTTGCTATTGAGACGGTAATCTGAAACCCTCCCACCAATAAGCTAGACAGCCATAGACCCCAAATAAGATCAGTTGCTTGCCAGTCCATTAAGTATGCTACTGCAACAGTAAAAGTGAAGTAGATGAGTGGCCATACTAGATCGAAACGATCGCTTTTTTCCGAAACTTCCATGTCGTCCTGCTATTTAGTATCAGCAGATAATTCTGCCGCTTACGATGTTCGTTGGCAAACGAAATAAATCGTGTTAAACGTCCGAGCGTCAAAGCTGGTCTTTTTTTCGTCTCGTCTTTGAGGAATGAACCATGATTAGATGCGTATTCACGTCATCACTAATATTTCTATTTGCTAGTTCGGCTTTTGCCTATGTCGAAGTACTGGGATTTTTGCCTAGATGCCCCGAACAATATGAAAAAATCATTCTAAAGTCTGATTTGAAGTCTGATTATTGTAAGGCAGTAGACAAGGAATACGAGATCAAGATTGCCGAGATATGCTCATCACCTGAGCAGTTTGGTTTTGCAGAAACGGATTCTTACAGATTAGTCTTAGATGCTGCAGACAAGTACCAGTCATGGTCAATTGATGTCTGTGGCTTCACCTGTGATGCCGATTATGAATGCCATAGTAAATTTAATAGCGGCAAAGAAAATGCCGATATTTATTGTGGCAGATCAGGGAAATACAAAGGTATCTGCGTCGAAAGGGACTAGTCATAATCGTCACTAAAAAATAGACTTTTGATAGAATTTAGGACATCTTAATGACAACATTACCTACCTTCATACCCGTTTCTACATAGTTATAAGCTTCGACGATTTGATCTAAAGAAAATGTCTTATCAATAACAGGTGCGTACTTGTTTTCCTTGGCGAGTTTTTTGACGAACAAAACACTTCTTTTGATGTCATTTGGCACAGGAAAGAGGACTTTTTTACTACCGATAATTGGCTTTGCTAAAGATAGAAAAACATTTTCAGCGTTATCGCCTAACTCTGAAGAAATATAAGCACCACCTGGTTTTATGATGGGTAAGCATTTTTTAAACCGACTTTTACCAACAGTGTCAAAGACGAAATCATATTGTGTCTTTTCTTTTGTGAAGTCTTCTTTTGTGTAATCGATAATACGTTTTGCACCGAGAGACTTTATTAGCTCTTCGTCTTTAGATTGGCAAACCGCAGTGACTTGGATGCCATAGTAGTTTAAAAACTGCAGACAAGCAGATCCGATCGCTCCTGTAGCACCATTAACAAGAATATGTTGATCCGGCTCGAGTTCAACTTTATTGATAAAGTTATAGGCGTAGTGCGCCCCCTCGACACTTGCAGCAGCTTGTTCGTAGGAAAAATTCTCGGGAATACTAGCGATCGCTTTTTTTTGTGAAATGGTTAAATACTCGGCGTGCGATCCTAGGGCGTGATCATCAAAACCAAAGACACGGTCACCGCCTTTAAATTCTTTGACGTCTTTTCCAACGGCTTCTACCACTCCAGCAAACTCTGTGCCGAGGACAAGTTTATTCGGTTTTGTCAGACCGATAATAAAACGCATGATAAAAGGTTTAGCTCTTAGGTTGGCGCAATCAGTTCGGTTGACCGTTGCAGCATGCACTTTTACAAGAAGCTCATCATCTTTTGGGGTAGGTTTCTGTATCTCTTTTATCTGCAAGACTTCAGGTGGGACATATTTTGTGTAAATTACTGCTTTCATAATCACTCACCCATTTTAAGTTTTAAGAGTCTGTGCGTATTGTGAATCATATATATCTTTACGATAGTTTGTTTTTCACAATGATTTTGACTTATTTGTTTGGAAAAGCAAATAAAACCTAGATTAAATAGCGAGCGAAACCAAAACGCCTCATCAAAATCGCATCAAAACGCCTTTATTATATTGAAATTGCTAGTCGTTTACTTATTAAATTAAAGCGGTTACACCCGTTGCATTTTTTAATTAGGTGAGATGACTATAGACGCTGCACATCTCGTTAAGTCAATCAGCACAGAGGTGCTGAGGTCAATGGACTTAATTGCCAACGACTTTCCAGTCGCTGTCCATCAAGATCTGAAAACGATGAACCGAAGGTTCGGTGAAGATATACCACTAAAAATTTCTACAGTGATTGTGAACCTTCAGTCCTGAAACGATTTCTATCATTGATTATCCAGATATCATTGATTGCATTATGGCCGTATCATTACCAGCGAACGAAGCGAAGGCAGGAAGCCCAGACTGAGTTGCCGGACGATGCCTTCTGCTTCAGAGCATG
>CAZBDM010000031.1:5428-7353 GCA_964490675.1 uncultured Oligoflexales bacterium | reverse complement strand
TGACAGTTAATATCGCTATGATGACGGGCACTCAAGCTCCGTTGAAAGCTCCGTTACTTTCAAATTTTCTTTCTTAGCAATATAAGGCTCGCTTATTGCAGCCTGGATTTCAGTCCAAGCCGTTGCTCTTTGATCATCAGTGAAGCGGGTATCCGAACCTACTTGACGACCTAAACACCAACCCGGAGCAGAAGTAAGACCTTCATCAAATGCTTCATCACAAAGAATCGTATTAAATTTGCGATAGGCGACAAACTGACCTTCTCCTGCTGAGTTTAGTTCCCCTGACAAATAGGCATCAGCGTTACCTGTTTCATCTGTTTCTGCAGAAGCATCAAACCAATTGTTAACACCAATTAAGGAAAAGTTTGATTCATCATCGATTGTACCCACCAAATACTCGTTGATATCATCACCATCAGTGACTAAAAGAGGCTTCGCCCAAGGCTGACCATAGCCGTTTATGGTTAAAGTCCTCGTGTCGCTTTTAACAAAAGTTCCTTCAACAATAAAGTCCTCCGACAGAGGGTCTGAGATCGGGTTATACTTATAGTTGCGAACAAAAAAGACCTTCGTTTTATCGGTATTCCACTTGATGTTGAGAAATTTTTCACCATCAATACAAAGAAGAGACTCCGTTGTGTAGCCATCGTCATTTGTTGCTGCATCTGTAATGATTCCACTTAAGTTTTGATTGGGCCCTCTGTCAACAAAGCTATCACCAGTAGTCACTTGATCGACTTTATTGAGACGCTCCAAGACATTATTCATTTGCTCGATAATTCTATTCATACGATCTGACATACGCTCAATAATTGTCTTCGTATCATCCGCAGTAAGGTTTAATGAATCACTTGTCAAAGAGAGTGTAGAAGGAAGCTCGAAATCAATGGTTGGGTAAGTAGAGTTTGTATTGGAAGATGAGGTTCCACCACTTCCCCCACCAACAGCTTCGGTATTTTCCTCGTCTTCATCAACGCTATCATTTGCACCACAAAAACTCACTGAAAGAGCAAGACTTAAAAGTATTGTCAGATGGCCTAATGTAGATAATCTCATATTTCATCTCCTTTGTGTGTCACAAGCAAGCGCTTGTAATCAGGCTATCGGCGCAGAATATCTGCACCTTAGAATAAATTTTTATTGGTTATAATTACAGTCTATTACGGGGTTTTTCGCAGCGAAAAGGAGTTAGACGGAACATTTTCTTGCGTAAAATTGCACCTATTCTTTGAAGCCACTTAGCGGTTTAATCGTAAGTGTTGTAGATCTGCCGCACCTCCACCTCACCTGATCCAAAAAAGAGTCAGGTTTTCAATCAGAAAACAAGTCGTCAAGATGTGGCCCCCAATGATTAGACGACTTGATAAGCGACGGCGTTCCATGCAACACCATTTCGATTGCAGCCGGCTTTAAAAAGTCCGACATCCGCTTACTGATCCTTCGATCATCCTCCCCAGGTGAGAAGTACTCCACCGACAAAACCTCTTGCGTTTCCGCTCATCACTTGGCAAATTTTATGGCTATGTTTTATTCTCCGACAAGCTTTTTTCTCGAAACACGACCCGACATTCAGTCGCCTCAGTTCCGTTCCTCTTACCAAGTGCCAGGGGTTTTGACACTGATCGCTAATCTGTTGTTTCTGCTCGTTGGACTCTTCTGTTCAACTGTTTCAGTCTTTTTACTCGTTGGTCTATTTAGTGGCAAGACGACTATATCCGGCCTAGTGATCTTACTCATTGCACTCGTCATCGCTGGCGTTTTTCTTTACCAATTCTTCTTGCGTATATCTAAATATAATACCCATAGAGACTTCTTCAGCAACACTACACGCTATGAAGTCTTTCCAGCACGAGTCACAAAGATTTTTCAGCAATCGAGTGAAGGTTCCTCCTTCAACCTCGCTCAACGTGTCGAGTACCAAA
>CAZBDM010000031.1:3000-5418 GCA_964490675.1 uncultured Oligoflexales bacterium | reverse complement strand
CTTCCTTGCTTGCTTTCTGGATAGATTACGAGGAGAAAGTTTGGGTTGCCGTCAAAAGAGATAATCTCAAAAAACATGTTTTTTTGGGCGTGGCAAAGGCCCAACCGCGTGAAGTTTTCGAGAACGCCACTCCCCGCGAACGTCAATTAGAAATCCTCAACGATTACATGAGACACTCGTTGAGGTGGGCCGGAAAGTCTTTAGTTTTTATCGGAGCTGGTCAATTCAAAATTGTCGACAGTTAGAAAGTTGACCTACTACCTTGGACTTTCAACTATGTAGAGCTTCGTTATACCCGTCATTGAGTCATCACATTAGATTGTGACTATGAGTTAACTAACAAGAATCCCGAGAGAACCAATGACACATGATTTTCCCGGGACTTTTCACATTAAGCATAGCAAAGCAATGCAAGATTGACTGGCTGTTTAGTCAGAAAAAAATTTGATCCAATCCTAAAAAAAGCTAAACCAAATTTTAGTTTAATCTTTGCATTTCCGATTTAATATCATCGGTGATCTACCCCCCCCATTTGGAGAACTTTAACGATGTTAAAACAGATCAAAGTTATGGCTAAAAGAGTATTGACAAAAGTTCATAAAGTAGCTGTTCTCGAAGACACCAAAGCCTATGTCAATCTAAACGAGCTCCCCAAAGGAGAGCGTGAAAGTCTCATGGATTATTGCTCTGATTCATCAGAGGGGTTGAATGAAATTAAAGATAACTGTTATTTTCGTGTTAAAAAGTGGAATTGACTATTCTTCAATACAAAGAACTTGTCGCACATTCATCAACGTCAAGATGTCCGGATTCGATCGACCCACAGTAAAGTGATGCTTGACTAGTAATGCCTCCACTTCAAGTCATTCTTTTGACCCATCTGTATCTATCCTGCAAAATTGCAACGCCTCAGATATCATACCATCTCGCTTTTTGCATCAGAACCGAGATCAAAAGGATGAAGTTGAAAATTTAAAAATTTGCAACTGAACGCTGACGGAAAGTCTATGGAGTGTAACCACCATCTTGTCCTGGCATCAAAACCATCTCTCCAGCATCTACTTGTCCTTCAGGGCTAACTGGCCAAGCATGCTCTCTTACGATACTTTCAGCGTCTCCTTCTTGCGCAATTTCGTCGCACCCTTCGACTTCTATTGCAATGTCAGAAGCTTGACAAGCAAGTTTTCTAGTACAAAACGCCTCACCGTCTTCTCCTAAAAGAGCAAAGACTTCTTCTAAGCCTTTTATCGCAACAACACCTAATTCACCTTCGGTCCCCTGTTTTTCTATCAGTTCTGCAGAAGAACAATCAAAACTCTCCACTGCAAAAGCCGGCAAAGAAACCGCAAACAAAAACCACGTTGGTATTAAGAATCTCATTGATCTGACTCCTTTTCTGTACATGTAATGAGAATGGGATTCATGGTATCAGTATGATCCGGTAGAGAATCTATGTAAGCGAGCATTTTTTCTTTATCGCTTCCTAAAGTTCCACCTTTCGGCATACGCCCGGATCTGATGGCATCGCTAATTTTCTTCTTACAAATTGTCAAGTTATTAAAAATTTCCTCGGCATCTTTAGCAACAAGAAACTGTGGAGGAGCATGATGCTCTGGGTGTGACTGAGCAAGGCTAGGCAATGCATGACAAGGTATACAGTGATTTAAGAAAAGCCCTATGTCCCCATCATTTTCGTCAATTGTTTCGGCTTCCATCAGCTTTGGCCGAGGTGTTTTTGCAAAAGCGACTGCAAAAAGATCACTCGCTTGGTCAGCATCATGGGTAAGCCATACGGTAGTTAAAGCTATGACTTCTTCAGCCTGAAAAGCATATGGACCGAAAACATCATATCCTCGTTCAATCTTATTTAAAATGTTTTGCTCGACCGTATGATAAAAACTCAAAGGAACACACTTATACGACTCTTCTGTTCTTCTTTCAAAACAGCTCAACTCTAAATAGCTCTCTTCACTGGCAGAATCATAAAAGACCAGCCTATTCGAAGGAGAAAGAGGGTTACCAGTGAGTTCCAAGGACCAATAGAAGAGCTTAGAGCTACTTTTAGCAACAACCTGGCCCACTGCAGCGTACATTCATGGATTGTAAGTTTCGGTTACAGTTTTGTTTATATCTTGAGAATTTCCAACTCTTTTGCTCTAACTCATTGAGAGTGACTTTGTCTCCATCAAGAACAACCGTGATACCGTCGCTAAACAAATCGCTAAACTGAAACTCTCCTCGTGTTGATCGCGTCGAAAGACGCCTGCCTAAAGTCGCCAACCTACGGTCAAAATCTGACAACTCATCTTTGATAAATTTTACCAGTGCTTGATAAGCTAGATTAGCCAAAACAATAGGGTCATCAGAAGGGTCCTGATCAAGATCTACCATCTGGTCTAATGACCCAAGGAGCACATG
>CAZBDM010000031.1:0-2990 GCA_964490675.1 uncultured Oligoflexales bacterium | reverse complement strand
TTATCAACCTCTACGTCTGCCCTTAAAACACGCGTATAATCGTAGACGGCCCGCAACCATTCATCATCATTGACGAGCTGATCAAAAAAATCATAACGACAATAACCAATTAAACAGTCATCTCTTGGATCCTTTTCGATGACTCCATCTGAGACCGCCCTCGTAGTAGGAGCGCGAGTATGGAAAAAACCGCTATACTGATCAAAAGTACCCCGTGGAAACTTCTCGACAATATTATCGTAGATCATTTCTACAATCCGTTCTCTTGATTGATTCTGGAGTTTTCGATCAACATTTTGATTACGTGATAAAAAATCAGCAAGTGCGTTCAAATAAATCAGTCCCCGACAAAGCTGTCCCTTTTTGTCGGTTCCACAAAGGTGAATCCAAAACTTTTGCATGCGGTAGTACTTATTTGCACGGTCTACTGACCGGTCATACAACCCAGCTGCTGACTTATTAAAAATGGGAGCAGGACTTGGGGTCGTAAAATTTGCCCGCTGGGAAACAGCCTGGGTAAATCTATGAAAAAAGGCCGCTTCAACCAAAGGTTTGTTGCGTTTTAGATCATCTTTGTTTCCCTGATAGTTAGAGACGAGCATAGCACCATCGACAATAAAATTGTCTTCTGACTCCAACCAAGGAAAGAATGAAAAAATAGGAGCTTGATTAAGGTGACATGAACTACAAACCTTTCTTTTCATGTAGTGAACTTCAGGTTTTTTTTCAGGTCCATAGTTAGTAATTAACTGATATTCAAACCTCCCCATTGCGCTATTGTAGCTAATACATTCAATGGCTTCTTTAGGCTCGAAATAACCACAGAAGATTCTATCTTTGATCTTGTGCCCACCTGCATTACGACTTCCGTTGACAGGGTTGACACCCCGAACTAATTCACGCGGATACTGGAATGGATTTGGGTCGATTGACGCGGGTTTTTGCAATGACCTTCCCCAAGGAAAATGAGTCATACGAAAACGATCCCCAGGCTTAAATCTGTCATTCATCACAACCTGTAGAAAATCAGAAATGTTGTCTGCCGATCTTACTCTCTCAATAAACCTTTTATCCCCTAATCCCTCCGGACTGAAATGAGGTTGTTCGATGAGAACAGATAGTTTCCACCAAGCATCTATCAGCTTTAACTCTGCCCTCACAGCTGACGCTAGGTCTACGATCTTACGAGCAAAAGCATCCCTCTTCTTCTGACGGTCAAAGTAGGAAATGATTGAGGTCAGAGTCTCAAAAGGACTAAGGCCATTAACATCAATTGGAAAAAACCCATGGAATTTTGCAGCTTGCAGCACTAAGCGATACAAATCATCTATTATTGGCTTGTGTCTAAGAATCAAAATCTCAAGAGTGCGAGCATTCACCTTTCTAACATCTTCGGTGTTGTGAACCTGATTAGGAGAAAATGATTTAAGGTGTTGTAACGATGTGATGAGTTGTCCCATGGCAAGACGATGGCTATGAAGGATCTCATTTAAAGAGTTGAGAGGTAGAAAAAGATAATTTTGCCGATTCAAATCCCCTTTTTTAAGAGACACTGTCTGAGAGACACAGACATGCCTTCGATCTAAAAGCCTCTCAAATTCACTTGCAGATTGACCTTGATCGATAAAGAAAGTGCGCGTACTAGCGTTAGGAGAAGTGGGCAGGTCAATAGCTTTTTGAAAGTCAAAGCGCGAATCAAACGGAATAAGCTCAATCGGAGGGTTGTTGAATTTTCGACGGTCTTTCACATTATCAACTGCTTCAATGATACTTCGGAGATCTCGCCGATCTGAGACTATGAGCATGTTGTTTTCATCGACTAATTCAAGCTCAGGATCGACCTCAATGGGTTCCGTTTCATCTACCACTGCAGGAAAATTCCTCGTTGGCAGAACGAAACTGCTTTGCCGTTCCCACTCTGTATCAGGTTTATCATTTCGTTCATACCACTCGAGAAGGCGAGCAGCGACGTCTTGGGTGGTTGGTTGGGGTACTCGACTAGCTAGTTTTTCTTTGGTGCCAAAACGAGGAGGTTCTTTTAGTAGCGAAATATTCTTTTTATTTTTAAAAAACATGATGTTGTTTCGCTGATTCCCAAAACCTGAATCTACATCTTGCAGAACAATTAACTGCCCTAAGACACAACCTGACACTAAATGACGAAGGTCCCAATGCAGATGGACGATGTCTTTTTTTGCTTCCGTGATGGGCTTTACAGATTGGTTTAAATTTTGCGGTAGACCGTTTAAGCGGCGGACAAACGCATCAAATGGATAAGGAATATCGTATACCACTTGGCCATTACCATCTGACTTCGAGAAGATTTTATCCAAGAGAGAACTTCCTCGAGTCGGAAGATCTGGACCCAAATCATCAATATCCCAAGGAATCGTAGGCTTTTGATCAGCGAAAGCAATAGACGATAAGACAATTAATAGAATGCTTTTTGAAACGTTAAAAAGTAATCTCATAGTTTAATATTAGTCTTGTTTCATTACAATCATAAAATAGCTTTAGTTTTATAACCACCCAAAGGAAAGAAGTAAAAAAAAAATAATTATCTGGCTGAATTTGCAGGAAGTTGGCGAAAAGCCAACTGCTTCAGCCGGAGAAGGACGTCAACAAAGGAGTCTCAATCATCAACTAGGGAGATCCAGCCAATTGTTGCAGCTATCCTTACCACGCCCATAGTAGAATCTACTATAATCACGTGTATTTTTTAAAATGCATTGAATAAAAACCCAATATCATTAATAAACAAAATGTTTTTAAACTATTTTATGGTTATAAAGTTTTTTAAAATTCTGAGATCCTATGTCCCCTCTCTATCCATATCACCTCGTTTTCTTGGCCCTTTTAACCGCTGGCATCTCCGTTCCCGCGGAAGCCTCCGTCAATGTGGTGCGCCAATGCGAAGCCCTGGTTACGGGGGAGCATTATCAAAAGGTGCAAGAGGTGGTGAAAGGGACTCCGCCCCCCCCCCTTTATGG
>CAZBDM010000030.1:6102-16863 GCA_964490675.1 uncultured Oligoflexales bacterium | reverse complement strand
TAACAAGAGTGACGCGAAAGCTATAAACCTCTTAAAACACAGGAATTTTGAAATTTTGGTGGCTGGAAAGTTTGGAGAATACATAAGTTGAAACCAATTAGAGTGCTGACTCTTTCAAAACCATATGTAGCAGCCTCCTACAGAAATAAACTTGTAGAATTATCAAAAATTGATGGTCTTGAAGTCGGACTTGTCTGCCCGCTCGCCTGGGGAGAGCAAAATTACGAAAAAGATGACTTTGAAAGACGAATCTGGACACGCAAACTTCCGATTCTTTTTAACGGCAAAAATCACTTCCACATATACAAGAACTTAAAAAATACTCTGAGGGAATTTAAGCCTGACATCGTCAATGTTGAAGAGGAGCATTATTCGATCGTCACTTGGCAAGCCTATAGAGCCGCCCTTAGTCTGGGTGCTAAAACCCTATTCTATACTTGGCAGAATATCGATAAATCATATCCATTTCCCTTTTCGAATATTGAACAATATGTATTCAAACATTCTTCCGCAGCAGTCTCCGGTAACCAAGAAGCAGCAGACATTTTGATTAAAAAAGGTTTCAAAGGTCCCCTTAAAGTCATTCCTCAGATGGGCGTCGAAATCGATCGATTTACCCCACCTGAGTTATCAAACAAGTTTCGTAAAAACCTGCGAAGACAGTTCGATCTCGACCAGGATGGTCTTCTCGCTGTTTTCGCTGGCCGCATCGTAGAGGAAAAAGGTATTCAAGATGTCATCGACGCCCTCTCGAAGATCCCTAAGTCAGAAAAAATAAACTTTTTGGTCTTGGGTAGTGGTCCTTTCTTGGATCAGTTGAAACAACAATCTAATTCTTTGGGTGAAACGAGGATACAATTTAAGTCGCAAGTTCCATCAACTGATGTCGCAAAGTACTTACAAGCTTCCGACCTGATGATCTTACCTTCACTGACCCGCTCAAACTGGAAAGAGCAGTTTGGTCGCATCATCGTCGAAGCTATGGCAGCGGGAGCTGTTCCGGTGGGATCAAATTCGGGAGAAATTCCAAATGTTATTGGTGACGCTGGATTTGTCTTTCCCGAAGGTGACAGTCGTTCCCTTGGTGATTTGTTGCAGGGCCTTTGTAAAAACTATGATCTCATCGAATCGAAAAGAAGTCTTGCCACTGCGAGAGCAAAATCAAACTTCAGCAATAAAATAATTGCTGAAAAATTTGCAGATATCTTCTTTGAAATCCGCCAATAGGCTTGTTTAACACCCTAAAACCAAAAGGTATTTTATTACATCTTAGGTAATAACAGACCTTTTAAGACAAGTCGTGTCTAAGATATTTGTCAAACTGACCGATTGATCAAAGGTACGCTTGAATTCGAAAATCTCAAATTCAATGCCGATGGTTTAGGGGAGACCTAGTATGCAGAAAGCAAAAAAAGAGCGCAGGATAAGTAATCGAAAACAGCTTAACGGATTGTTGCCAGGAAAAATCATTGTCGCTCACGATCAGTCTGTTTTTAACTGTAAACCCGTTGACGTTTCTGTCAACGGTCTCGGTGTGGTCGCCGATCGAGAACTTGACGCTGGTTCGAAACTCATCTTAGAGATGAAAGATGGTAAAATCGAGCTTCAGGTTGCCTGGACTCAAAGAGACTTTGGCAAGAGCGACCTCTTTCGATACGGTCTTGTAGCGATTGATGCTCCTTCAAACCTCGAAACCATCTTCGAGAATAGCGGTTGTCTTAAATAACTCATAACTAAATGAGTTTTACAAAAACAGCCGAAGCCATTCCTAAAAGTGCAAATACCGATAAGACGACGAAACCCCAACGTCGTCGTTTTGCATAGAACGCCATCATCATCATGATTCTGATAACGGGAATACTCATTAATATGGAAAACCCAACTCTGAAAATAACTTGGCTCGCAAGTCCGAAGACATCTGATTCGAGAAACTTCGTAACGACAGCAACTATCAGAAAAGAAAACGCAAGTATGAGTCCAATACTGTGGAGATGGTAAATTTTATTGTTCATTTCTGTTATTTTCAAAATTTCACCACATTCGGTACGCTTGTAGGACAAGCACCAAAACAAAGATATACTTTAGAGCCCTAGAACTAAAATTTTGTAAGTATCGGACTGCGATTCGCACACCCAAAAATACACCTAGCATCACAACAACAGCATGTGTCGCCAGCACTTTACCGTCGAGAAGATAAATCACGCCACTGGCGGCTGCCGTCACTGCCATGACATGACTTGAGCAAGCAGTAGCAATCTTCATGGGAATCCTCGCTGCAATGACAAGCCCAGGTACAGTGATCGTTCCCCCACCAATGCCGAACAAACCAGAGACCACTCCAGAAATCAGCGCAATGAATGCGACCAGTGGCCCTCGATTAGCTAATCCGATATTGAAATCTTTCTGATCCTCCTCAAGATCTTTCTTCCTTGCCGAGATTAGCATCATGGCAGCGAAGATCAGCAACCAAACAGAAAATGCTTTGAGTAAAACTTGCGACTCTAAAGATAAAGCGATGAGTGCACCAGTAACACCACCGAAAACCGACGCACTTTCAAGTATTGTTGAAAGCTCCAGGTTTATCAGTCCTTTTTTGACTTTGCCAACTGTTACACCACTTGATGTCGCTATAATCGAGATGATAGAGATGGCGACCGCATTGTGCATCGGTAGACCAAAATATTGGTTCAGCATTGGTACCAAAATAATACCTCCTCCTAAACCGAGAAGAGCACCTATGACACCAGCCAAACTACCAGCAAATAAAAAAATGAATGCATCAATCAGTTCCATAATTCAAAAATACACCTTTCACACCCTAACTTGTCATTTTTTTCACCGTTACTCGCAGAGTTTTTTTTCTTTTTTTTTGTTTTGATCAAACAAAACAAAAGCTATCAAAACCTTACTATTCAATGCTTTCAAAAGGTCTTTAGCAATTCTATGTGAACGCTGATAGGATCTTACCCTAACAAACAAGACAAAAACCTATTAAAGTTACTTGTCAACTTGTGTTAAAATCCTTATAAGAAATTAAACAGATAATGACATCTTTCCGATAGTTGATGATAAGAATAACGAACGACTTCTTCTCATCACCGACGGGAAGAAATTAGAAACCTAAAAAACCCTTTGGGTTCATCTTTACCAACTTTTAGAGGAGAGACGTCTTGGTTAAGAAAAAGAAAACTAAAACAACAAAGAAGAAGGCAGCTAAGAGAAAAACAACTAAACGTAAGACAAAAAAGAAAAGCACTGCTAAAAAGAAAAAAGCAAGTGTGAAAAAGAAAAAAGCTACGAAGCGTAAGGCTACGAAGCGCAAGACCACGAAGAAAAAAGCTACTAAGAGAAAAGCTACTAAGAGAAAAGCTACTAAGAAAAAAGCTACTAAGAGAAAAGCTACTAAGAAAAAAGCTACTAAGAAAAAAGCGACAAAATCGAAAACTACTGCTAAGAGAAAAACAACTAAGCGTAAAACTGCAGTTCGTCGCAAGAAGAAATAACAAAGATTTAAATATCTTAGATCGTTTTGCGGCAAACTAAGGTGTGAAGAAATAAGTAGTTATCGGTACGGATTTCACACATGAATTGTCAGTAAAAAGGGCTGGTTCCTAGGAATCAGCCCTTTATTTATGTATTCTCTATAAATCTTCATAATTTCTTAAGATTTATAAGCCATTTCTTGATACTGCAACATCATACGGTGGGTATTAAAGAAACTACCATTGATGCTGATACTTGATCTCATGATCTTAGCCCAGGCTTTTTGGTCTTTATGGTAAAGAGGCAGGACAACCTGGTCGAGTTTTTTATATAAGTTCGCTGCTGTTTCCTCAGTGTGAGAACCAGACGACTTATCTCCACCAAAGGCATCTTCCTGGTCTTCGATCACCCAACCGGTGACACCTTCATAATGACCCTCAACCCACCATCCGTCTAATGTGGAAAAGTTCGGAACGCCATTCATGTTGGCTTTCATGCCACTCGTTCCTGAAGCCTCAAGAGGTTTGACAGGGTTGTTGAGCCAGATATCGACCCCTGATGTGATAAGAGCACCAAGGTCCATGTCATAGTTTTCAATATAAACAACTTCAACTTTCTCTTTATCGAAGACCTTCGAGCTTTCTACAACACTTTTAATTAGTTGCTTGCCACCTTGATCCTTTGGATGAGCTTTACCGGCAAAGACGACCTGTATTTTACCGTGACGTTCAGCTAATTCAGTAAGTCGTTTTGTATCGGTGAAGAGAAGATCAGCCCGTTTGTACTCCGCAGCTCTTCTTGCAAAGCCGATCGTAAAGACATCTCTTTTGAATTCTTTTCCGGTTCTCTTCTTAATAGCATCGAAGAGCAATTCTTTTGAATCTAAATGGGCCTGCCACAAATCGCTGTCAGGGACTTCAATTGTATTTCTTAGGTAGAAGTTATCGAGGCGCCACCCCTTAGCGTACCGATCAAAGACATCTTGAAATGGTTTTGAAATCCATGTCGTGGCATGGACACCATTTGTGATGGCATCTATTTCAAACTTCGGAAACATTTTTCTTGATACTTCACCATGTCTTTTGGCAACCCCGTTGACATAGCGAGAAAAGTTTAAGGCGAGGTAGCTCATGTTGAGATTCTCTTCCGGACACGCACCGCACTTCTCAAGAACGTTAAAAGTTTCTTTACCAAGGAGTTTGGTCGCGAGCTTGGGATCGAATTGATCGTGACCAGCAGGGACCGGAGTATGAGTCGTGAAAACACACAGATCTCTGATCCATTGTTTGTCGTCATCATTCAACTCAGAGAACGATCTTCCAGCTAACCTTCTCTTCATAAGAGCAAGAGTCAATAAAGCCGAGTGCCCCTCGTTCATGTGGAAGGTACTAATGTTACTTGCATGATCACTTGCATTTCGTGAAAACGCGAAGTTTAAATCGGCAAGAAGATTAACCCCACCTTCGCCAAGAACGATTTCTTGTGACAAGCGGTATTCACTATCGCCACCATACAAATAATGGCTAAGTTCGCGATCTTTTTTGTCGTTACCCTCAAAGTCAGTATCGAGGAAGTAAATGGGTAGGATGTTTCCTCTCACCCCTTGCATCTTATAAAGCCAAGCACGCACTTTAACTTCTCGGCCTGCAATATAAACTTTGACCTGATTCGGGATAAGTTGCATGTAGTCCGAAGGATCCCACTTAACTTCAGATTCAGATTGTTTACCATCTTCATCGATCGCTTGGTTGAAATACCCTTTGCGATAAAGAAGGCTAACTCCAACGGTTGGGATTTGTAAATCGGCCAAAGACCTCAATGTATCGCCAGCTAAAACACCAAGTCCGCCGCTGTAGGTTGGAATTTTAGCGTTTATTCCAATTTCCATCGAAAAATAAGCCACATTATTCATAGACTTTTCAGTAGATGCCATTCAGTCGTCCTCTCTAATTAAATTTAGAGGTCCCTCAAAGAAGCAAGAGGGGCTCAAGTTGCAGTGTTCAATTTGATATCATAAAGTTCCAAAAATCACTTTCACTTCAACCGGATATTATTCACGAATAAACGTCAATCTTAAGCTTCTGATTTTTCTATTATTTCTTGGGAGAAATGGCAAGAAACAAGATGTTCTCTGGCCTCTTTGTCGACAACTTCTTCGAGCTCAGGAGCTTCGAGCCGGCACTTTTCCTTAGCGAAAGGGCATCGCGTATGGAAATGACATCCTGTAGGCAGGTTGATAGGAGACGGGACATCGCCTTTAAGCACCTGTCTTTTATGGTGCTTTCTGGGGTTAGGGACTGGAATGGCAGAAATTAAAGCCTGCGTGTAAGGATGCATAGGCTTTTGATAAATCCGATCGGCGTCGGCAATCTCGATGATCTTGCCAAGATACATCACGGCAATACGATCGGAAATATGCCTGACCACCGCCAAATCGTGAGCGATAAATAAAAACGCTAGACCCATTTCTTTCTGAAGCTCAACGAGAAGATTGAGAATCTGCGACTGGATTGAAACATCGAGTGCTGAAACGGGCTCATCACAGACAATGAGTTTCGGCTTAAGAGCAATAGCTCGAGCGATTCCTATTCTTTGTCTTTGACCCCCGGAAAACTCATGAGGAAACTTATCGAGGGCTGTTTCTGATAAACCAACGATATCGAGCAGCCTTTTGGCTTCTTTTACTGCTGCCCGGGGTTTTATTTTATGGATAACGAAAGGCTCTGTTAGAATGTCACGGATAGTATGGCGAGAATTTAGCGACTCGTAAGGGTCCTGAAAAATCATCTGAAACTGGCGCCGCGCTTCTCTTAATTCGATCCGCTTGAGTTCGGCCAAGTTTTGTCCCTCAAAGAAAACCTCACCTGCCGTCGCTTTATAAAGCTGAACAATGGTGCGACCTATTGTCGTCTTGCCACATCCAGATTCACCAACAAGCCCAAGAGTTTCACCTTGACTCAGCTTAAGACTGACGCCATTAACGGCGTGGACATGACCGACTACCCTTTTAAGGATTCCTCCATGAATAGGAAAATGCATCTTTAAGTCTTTTACTTCAAGTAAGCTCGTCACTTTTGTCCCTCTTCATTAATCTTCTTCCACTTAAAACAGGAGACAAAATGTTCATCGATGACCTTGTCTTTAGGAGGGGGGTCTTTTCGACAATGATCATCAGACCATTGACAGCGATTTTCAAATCGACAACCCGAAGGCATTCGCGAAAGAGGTGGCACCATACCTTCGATCGTATTGAGAATAGACTTTCTCGGATTTTCAAGGCGCGGAATTGAATTGAGCAACCCTCTCGTATACGGATGCTTTGGGTGTTCAAAAAGTCGAATCACTTCCGCAGACTCAACCACTTTTCCGGCGTACATAACAGCAACTTCGTCACAAACTTCCGCAACAACTCCAAGATCATGGGTAATAAATATAATCGACATGCCCATGTCTTCTTTCAGCTGCTGCATGAGTTCTAAAATTTGCGCCTGAATAGTGACGTCTAGAGCTGTCGTTGGTTCGTCAGCAATTAAAATATCTGGCTTGCAAGCCAGAGCGATAGCAATCATCACACGTTGTCGCATGCCGCCAGATAGCTGATGGGGGAACTCATTAAGTCTTCTGTCGGGTGAAGGAATACCAACCTTCTCAAGAAGCTCTACCGACTTTTGAATGATCTCCTGGTCACTTAGATTTGGAAAGTGCAGTCTATAGACCTCGGCCATTTGTCGACCGATTTTCTGGACTGGATTTAATGCCGTCATCGGTTCCTGAAAGATCATCGCAATGCGATTGCCACGAATTTTATATATTTCACTGGTAGTTAATTTGAGTAAATCTTGTCCGTTAAACAGAACTTGACCTGATTCGATGACTCCAGCAGGTTGAGGTAGGAGGCGAATCAGCGACAAGCAGGTAACGCTTTTCCCGCATCCAGATTCACCGACGATACCGAGAGTTTTTCCTTTGTGAAGCTTAAAATTGACACCGTCCACAGCGCGCAAACGCCCGTGGTCGGTATCAAAAGCGATTCTTAAATCTTTGACTTCAAGAATGGTTTCCAAAGTTTAGCTACCTTTACCGGCTGCCCCGGAAGTTTTTACTTTAAACGTATCATCAATAATCGTTACCGGCTTAAACGCTTTACCATCTTTCTTGGCAGCCAAGGTTTCTTCTTTTAACTTGGCATCAAACCAGAAGAGCCCGCCCGTAAACCCCAAAGGGTCAAGAATCGAATCGGAAAGTTTGGTTGCAGGGACTTTTGGAAATCGCCACCACCGCCAATAAGCAGATCGAAAGTAAGGCACGAGAAAGGTCGGAACGTAGGCACCATTTTCGTGAATAAGTTCTTGAATCTTGTGAGCGAGAGCAACTTTTTTGTCTTCTTCGATAGTGTTTCTGTACTCGTCGATGGCTTTGTCGATCTCTTTGTCGTCAGTGTTTGAAAAATTATTTGTTTGTGGCTTATGAGCATTGACGGAATGATATTGCCCCCAGTATTGCGGCCGCATACTTGCACTCCAGCCTGACCACGCCACTTCATGCTTCTTCTCAAGCATTGACTTAAAAGATGCGCTCGGATCTAGGAGTTGCAGATTAAGTTCGATTCCGGCTTTTTTTGCCTCTTCTTTTAAGACAACCAGTCGATCTGTGTGATGAGGAGCACCGTAGGTCACGCGCACGGCATAGCGCTTGCCGTTCTTTTCCCAAATTCCATCAGCACCTCTCTTCCACCCAGATTTTTGCATATATTCTTCGACTTTTTTGATACTAAACTCACGCGCTTTTATGTTGCGGTTGGTATATTTGCCATAGCCTGAGGTACCGGTATTTGCCCGCATGTAATCGTTACGAAGGACATCCTTAATGACTTTTTCAATATTCATCGCGTGAGAAAAAGCAAGACGTACGTTTTTATCTTTAAAAATTTCAACGTCCTGATTGAGCCAAATACCATAATCAGGCTGTGGCGAATCGTTATAAAACCAAATTTTGTGAACGTAACCCTTTTCGAAAACTTCTGTCTTTGACTTTGAATGCCAATAATCGGGAAGGGTCAAACCATAACCATCTAGCTCACCTTTTTTGAAATGCTCCCAAGCCACATTTTGATCGCGGATGACTTTGTAGATGATCTTGTCGACATTGTATCTGTGTTTATAATACTTAAGATCTTTCGCCCACCAATCTTTGATTCTTTTCAGGACAACCGATTTCCCTTTGTTAATCTTGTCGACATAATACGGTCCGGTCACAGGCTCAATTTTCCAGTTGTAGTTATTCACCCAATTTTCATCGAGCTTATGAAAATGTCTTGGCGTCGGCGCTAAACCATACTTCGTATGAAGTTCCCACCTTGGAAGAGCAATCTTGCCGGTTACGGATATGATGTACTCTCCGTGTTTACGGACATTTTTGATTTCTTCTGTGTAATGATTATTGAACCAAGGCGCAACAATATGCTTTGAACGCATAAACTCAAGAGTAAAGAGGTAGTCCTCTGCGGTGACGGGTTTACCGTCAGACCAACGAGCATTTTTATTCAATTTGTAGTAGACGGTTTTTCCATCCTTGTCGTAAGCCCAATGCGAAGCAAGCGAAGGAATAATATTAGTCGTATTTGGGTGGATCGTCGTCAAACTCAACGAAATAGCTCTTAACACACTGGCAAATTTACCATTTGAATCTGGACCGACAGATCGCAAAGTCATCGGGAACGTCGAAATTGATGCCGTCATCGTGCCGCCCTTTTTTGCCTCGGGTGAAGCAAAAATGGGATCGTCTTCATTAGTGATCCATTCGAGATCGTCTGGCAAAGGCTCACTTGCGGCGACCTCCGTTAATTTGGTCGCTTCTTCACCGCCCGCAGAAGATTTTTCTGCTTTTTTATTTTTATTCGTACACCCACCTAGAGCGATTAAGATGAGTATGGCGAATGGAACAAAAGTTTTCAAAATTGACCTCCCTCTATATTATTCATAGGTCGTAAATTTTTTAGGATCGAAAGCTTCTCTAACCGCTTCTCCAATAAAAGTGACCATGACAAGAATAGCCACCATAAAAGCAATGACAGACCAGACAATCCAGTAGGACTCTAGATTAGACGTTCCTTGATTAAGAAGCTCCCCCCAGCTTGGCGTTGGTGCTGGCAAACCGAAGCCTAGATAATCAAGGGAAGTCAAGGCGACAATGCCACCCGAAACAGAAAAAGGGATAAAGGTGACGATTAGTCCAATAGTGTTAGGGATGATATGCCGGAAGATAATCCGCTGCCAAGAGGCTCCCAATGTACGCGCAGCAAGCACATACTCACGCGCTTTTTCTTTGTAGGTCGCTGTTCTCATATACCATGTCATCCCCATCCAACCAAATAGGACCATTAGCCCCACTAATACGGCGAAAGATGGCGGTTTTATCGAAGCGACAATAATGATCAAATAAAGAAAGGGAATGTTAGACCAAATTTCAATGATCCTTTGAAAAAAGAGGTCAAAAGCCCCACCGACATACCCCATGAAACAACCAATGAATACCCCGATCAAGTAGTTACAAAAAAGAAGAATCAGCGAGAAGACAATCGCAATACGAAACCCATAAACAAGCCTTGCAACTATATCGCGACCAGTAGTATCAGTACCCAAAAAGTGTTGTGATTTACTTGAAGGTGGCAAGGGGGGATAAATGCGATTCCCATTTTTGTCTTGATACTCTCGCAGGTCGTTTTCGTACTCGTTATAGGGAACGAGCGGCATCAGAACCCAGTTGTCACCACCTTCTTTTAAAAACTTCTCTTTGAGATCACGGTAATTGGTCTCATAGTCGTAGTCCAGCCCAAAGGTCTTGCCAGGGATGATCTCACCATAAGTTGGAAAATAATAAGTATCATCATATTTAACGACAATGGCTCGACTATTGATCCATAATTCGGCAATGGCAGCAAGAAAAAGGAGAACGCAGACCAAAATAAAGGAGTAATATCCACGTTTGATCGACCGAAAGCGTTTTAATTGCTTTCGAACTAAGGGATTAAATTTTATCAATCGAATACCCAAAATCTCTTACTCAAACTTAACCCGTGGATCAACAAGGGCTACACAGATGTCAGACAAAATATTGCCAACCAAATATAGTAAAGACGCAATAACAAGAACCCCCATCACCACTGGGTAATCACGCTCCACAACCGACTCAAGACCCAAAAGCCCCATACCATCAATATTAAAAATCTTTTCTATAAGAAAAGAATAAAGGTCTTTTGTCAAAATCAGAAACAATATC
>CAZBDM010000030.1:3293-6092 GCA_964490675.1 uncultured Oligoflexales bacterium | reverse complement strand
AGATATTATTACCAAAATGAGTGGCCAGCGGGATTAAACTATTGCGCAGAGCATGCCGAAAAACAGCCCGCCGAAAAGGCACGCCTTTAGCGATAGCCGTGCGAACATAATCAGCGGCAAGATTCTCCAGTAGGGAGTTCTTCATGAGAAGAGTCATAAAAGCGAAACTCCCTACCATGTAAGCGAGAAGAGGTAAAACGCTATGCTCGACAATATCGATCATCTGACCAAAGAGATTCAAGTCTTCAAAATCATCACTGACAAAACCACCAAGAGGAAACCATTCAAGGTTTGCCGCGAAGGTCACAAGTAAAAAAATCCCCAAGACATAACCGGGGATCGCATAGCCAATGAAAACCAATATCGAGCTTATACTATCGATCACAGTCGCATGTTTAATCGCTTTGATAATGCCAAGCGGAATACAAACTGCGTATGTCAAGAATAGAGTCACGAGTCCATAGAAGGTGGAAACAGGAAGCTTGTCAAGGACCGTATCCCAAACGGGCTCTCCGTAGCGAGTCGAACGTCCTAAGTCAAATTGCATGACTTTGGAGAGCCAATGGAAATAAGCTTCAATGGGAGGTTTATCGAATCCATAATACTCTTCGAGCTGAGCAAGCTGTTCTTTTGATAAAGGTGAGCCACCCTCTGCTCCAACACTTGTAATCGACCCAGCACCACCACCTTCATTACTCATCGCTTGAGCTTGATTGATCATTCTTTCGATGGGACCGCCCGGCACAAACCGAGTCATCACGAAGGCAATAAGGGTAATACCAAAGAAGGTTGGTACGATGAGAAGAAAACGTCTTAGAAAGTATGCAGTCATTGCCCTCGCCCTGATAAAATCCCACGAGACTTCAATGTCTCGCGAGCTTACAGATCTTAAGCATAGCAAGAATCAATACTTATCTGCAATCAAGGTTACTAAGTTAGGGTCTTAATTTTTTAACATTTTCATTGATTTGATCACTGGGCCATCTAGTAGCAATGTCACTAAAGGGAATCGGCTTTAGGTTTGATTCATCAACGACAAAAAGTTTTTGACCTTTACTTTCCTCAACGAATAAACACCAGCCGTAGTAATTTTCGATGCGACTAGAGCTCGAAAACTTAAGCCTCTTGCGTAAATTTTGAACAGAAATAGTCGTTTGTCTCTTCACTGTTTCCTCATTTAATCCCGTGACAGGACCTACTATTGGAGTATATTGGAAGATCATGCTATCCATAGAAAGACCGAATTGTCCACGACCTTCGTCATTTTTGAGAAATTACGGAGTCCTAGCAACTAGCTTTTCCCAGGGGGCCCTCGAAATCAATGGTATCTCGCTCGACACAGCTATTTCTCATTGAGCTGAAATCAATTGCCCACAAAGTCCGCTACGACTTTGCCAGAGAACTCGTCGTTGCTATTTGCAGCGCGGTTGTATTGGGTCTTTTTTACTACGTGTTCAACGATTTTTTAAACGTAGAAATCAAGCAACTATCCACTACTATGCGCGACAGTTTGGGAAAATGGGCAAGTTATGGTGTTTTTCTGGTTGCTGCAATTTTCACCGGCAGAAGGATCGGGCATCGCTTTAAGGACGACAATGGACTAGCAAAATATGCTTATGTCATGGGTGAATCACCGAAAACGCTTAAACAGCTCAACATACTTAGCACGGTCACTTTGGTTCTTATCATCTATGGATTGACTTTTTATGTCGCGGTGACTCATCTCTACCTATGGCAAGCTCTACCACTGGCAGTTATTTTGGTTGTCATGTCTATCGTCTCAGCGCTTAGTTTTTGGATCGTAAAAAAACCCAATAGGCACTACGTGGGAGATAAGTCACCTCTTTTGAAAAGTGCCAACGCATCGCCTCTTAAAATACTCATGTCCTGGCGTCTCAAACAAATGCTCTACCGTAACCGTTTAACTCAATCGACCCTCATCATTGCTGCTGTGACAGCATGTCTTACGGGAAGCATCGCTTTCGTAAAACTCCCTCTTTTTGTTGCTATCTTGAACTCTTTTCTTGCCTCAGTGTTGGCGGCGACCGCCATGTCATTTCAGATCGCAGATGACTTAGGTTATGCATGGGCAGAGCGAAATCTAGGTGTCTCTCACGAGATTTACACGAAAGCTTTAGCACGAATTGCCTTGCTTATAGGTCTGGCCATTGGCATTTGTAGTGGCTTAAGTTGGTTTTTAGCTAAACTTGTCATCAGTGCTGGCATAGATCAATCTGTCGTCAGTGAAAGCCTAAAGATCTCTGTGATCGCCATCATCCCCATTTGGCTGTTACCGAAAATTGTCTTTCAAATCGACGCTAAACGACCGGTCATACAGATCTTAATCGTTATTTTAATCGGTTTATTTCTGATCACCGCCGTTTACGCTCATTGGCTGGGACTTCTGCTTCTTCCTATTCTCAAGTATTATGCAGATCAATCTCAGCAGGGTAGGTTTTACCGTGCATAAGGAAACGAACGTGCAAGATTTTCTTTTAAAGACCCAATCATTAGAGAAAACCTTTGACCAAGGCTTTACCCTTGGTCCCGTCGATATTGCTTTGACAAAAGGCAGTACCGTTGCTTTTCTTGGCAAAAATGGTGCGGGTAAAAGCACCCTTTCTCAACTGATCACCGGCAATCTTGACGCCAGCAAAGGCGAAATCGAGTTCCTTTCACAAAAATTAAACCCAGAGCAGTTTGAACTCAAAAGAAAACAAGGCTACCTCCCCCAACACCTTCATTTACCAAAATGGGTGACAGGCTTTGAAATTCTCTTTTACGCTGCCGGGCTTTACC
>CAZBDM010000030.1:0-3283 GCA_964490675.1 uncultured Oligoflexales bacterium | reverse complement strand
TAAAAGATGCCAATCAGCATATCAAAGAGAGAATGCAATACTGGGATTGCGACTACTATGCCAGTAAACCAATTGCGACTCTTTCTCACGGTATGCAAAAACGTATCGGCCTTGCTATCGCGAGCCTTCACGACCCTGAACTACTAATTCTTGACGAGCCATTTTCTGGTCTCGATTTATTTCATATCAAAGCTCTTGAAGACGAAGTCAAAAACCGTAAAAAAAGAAATTTAACAACCATCGTTAGTACCCATATAGCTCCCTACGTGGCAAGGCTCTGTGATGATGTCTTTATCGTCGACTCAGGACAAGTATCGACACTCTCTGGTTGGCAAGAGGCCGATCACTTGACCAGGGTTGATCTTATCGAAGCAAAGTTTTTTGCTGAAGGAAAAGCTACAGATGGCTGAAGCGGTAAAGACATCGATTTATTCGATCACCAGAAAGTTTGCTTACCCACATTGGCGTTGGTATCTCGGTGGTATTGTCGCTTTATGTGTAACGAATCTCATAGCACTAGAAATCCCGCAACTGTCAAAAGACATTGTCAACAACTTGAGTGAAACTGCCAAATTTGGTCATTTAGAAAATCTTGCCCTAGCAATCATTGGCCTTGGATTTCTGCAAATGCTGATCCGAGCTATTTCACGCATTCTCATCTTTTGGCCAGGACGGCAACTCGAAGCAGAAGTTAAGAATGATTACTTTCAGCGCTTTTTCACTCTTCCTCACAGCTTTTTTGAGCACTTTGGTATGGGAGATCTTATCTCTCGACTTTCCAATGACGTTGGCCAACTGAGAGTATTTTATGCTTTCGCTGTTTTGCAAATCGTCAACCTCTTAGCATTGTCAGTTTTCACCATTAGCAAAATGTTGACCATCCATCCTCAGTTGACTTTTCTGTGTCTTGCTCCTCTTGCTCTGATGGTTCTGATCACACGTTATGCTGTACCGCGGTTTCATCTTTATTCAAGAAGATCGCAAGAAACCTTGGGCCATCTGACCAATAAAGTGACCGAGGCTTTTGTCAACGTCATCACCATAAAAAACAACACTGCCGAAGATCAATTTTCAGAAAGAATCTCTGAAGAGATTGAGCATGTTTATAAAGCCAATATCAAGCTTATCGCTATTCGAACTCTTATTTTTCCAGCCATGGTGCTTTTGACTGGTTTTTCCTTCCTAATTGTACTTTTTTATGGGGGGCGTGAAGTCATCGAAGGGCGCCTCACCATCGGTGATATTATGGCGTTCAACATTTATATCGGTATGCTTAGCTTTCCTCTTACTGCTGTTGGGATTGTTATTGCTATCTATCAGCGTGCCCGCACAGCCGTCGACCGTCTAGCAGAGCTTGACCAAGCAGAACCAGAGAAGATTCACCTTGATTTAGACAGACCAAGCCTCAAAGACAGCAAGCCTGCGCTTCTGAAAGTCTCGCACCTTAAGTTTCGTTACCCTTCAGATAGCGAAGAAGGAAAGTCAAACGAACGTAAGTTAGCCCTCCATGATATTAGTTTTGAAGTCTTTGCTGGCCAAAAAGTTGGTATTACTGGTCCCGTTGGAAGCGGTAAATCGACCCTTTTCCAACTGATCACTAGACTCTACGATCCTGAACCAGGGATGATTTTTTGGCATGGAAAGGATATCTTATCGCTCGATCCAAGACATCTCAGACAGCAGATTGGTTATGCGCAACAATCGGTGCACCTCTTTTCTGATCATATCCGCAATAATCTCGCCTTCGGCACAGGACTCGAAGATGATCAAGCTAAACTCGATGAAGCCGCAAGACAGGCCTGCGTTCTCAACGATATAGAGCAGTTTCCTGATGCTTGGTTAACAGAAATTGGCGAAAAGGGTGTGAGACTTTCCGGTGGACAAAAGCAGCGCCTCTCTCTGGCGAGAATATTCCTTCGTCATCCGGAGCTTTTCATCCTCGACGACACCACCTCCGCGGTCGATCAGAGTACAGAGCAAGCGATGATCAACAATATCATTGCCACAAAAAGAACGGTCATCTTATCTTCTCATCGTTCTTCCGCACTGAGGCATTGTGATCTGATCATTGTCATGCGGGATGGACAAATTGACTGTATGGGACCTTACGAGAAGATGCTCGGTTGTGGTGATCTCAATTTTTTAGTGGACTAGAACGCAAGTAATGACTGAAGTAAAGCAAAACTCAAAACTCTTCGAAGATTTAAAGGCGCTTAAAAAGCTTTGGCCTGACCTCAGACCAAACCGCGCCTTGCTTCTCTTCTCAGCTGGTATGATACCTGTGATAACCGGCTTCCAAGTTCTCCAGCCGCTTATCTTAAAGAAAACCATTGATGATGGCGTCATGCAGCAAGATGCTTCGGTCATTACTGGACTGAGCGTCTTTTTTCTCCTCACGGTTGTTGGAGAATACCTGTCACGTACCTCTCAGCAGCTTTCTGCCGCTGTTGTTGTCCATAGGATGATCAAAACCCTTAGACATCGGCTTTTCTGTCATATTTTAAGGCTAAAATCGTCTTATCATGATCGCTCCCTAAGCGGCACCCTCGTAACGCGAGCGACCAGCGATTTTGACAATCTCGCCGAATCACTCAATCTTGGTGTTCTCAATTCTATTGTCGAGCTGTTTGCATTAGCCGGTTGCGTGATAGGTATGTTTATCTTAAGCTGGCAGCTCGCCCTGGTGACGATACTGATCCTGCCAATCATCATGGTCCTTGTCGCTTTTTTCTCAAAGTCGATAAAAATTAACATGCTTGCCTCACGCAAGAAAATCGCCACCCTAAATGCTTTCACCCAAGAGTGCCTTTATGGCAATGCAACGATTAAATTACTCACCGCCGAGGAAACATCATTTAAACGCTTCAAAGCCTACAATTACGCCTATCGTGACAAACAGATGAAAGTCGTCATTTTTGACGCTTTTTTATTCTCTGTTCTTGACGGTATCGCTTCTATCACAATGGGCCTTGTGCTTTGGGTGGCAATATCATTTTTTGTGCCCACTGGAGCTTTCGGCGCTGGTCTAATCGTTGCCTTCGTCCGTTACGTTCAGCAGCTTTTTGAACCTCTTAAACAGCTCGGCTCCACCATGGCGATGCTGCAAGGAGTCTTTACCGCCATCGAACGCATTTTTGGCGTCATGGACACAAAGGAGTTCATTGCTGGCGAGGAAAAGCTACACTCGATGAAGGGACACATTCAGTTCAAAGATGTTCGTTTCAGTTACGACAGCAAAACAAAGGAAAGTGACGATACCTTGAAAGGCATATCCTTCAACCTT
>CAZBDM010000029.1:13792-17100 GCA_964490675.1 uncultured Oligoflexales bacterium | reverse complement strand
ATCTTGCATTATTCTCCCCCGAAGACATCAATGCCTGTAAAAACACAGACAGGCGCAGCATGTCCGACACGCACCGCTTGGTTAGGTTCACCTTTACCGCAGTAAGGAGTTCCCATAACATCAAAAGAATCCTTATTGCCAACCATGATGAGGTTACGCCAAAAGTCAGCAGAGCGGCCGCGGTAATTAGGTTTTTTCACCACTTCAGTCAGCTCGCCATTTTTAATCAATTGCGCCCACTGACAGCCGAACTGAAACTTGTTGCGCGAATCATCGATCGACCAAGATGTGTTGGTTTTCATAAAAATACCGTCTTCGATACTACCAATCATTTCTTTGACACTACTTTTACCAGGCTCAATATTTAAGTTTGCCATGCGATCGATAGCTGGACGCCGCCAAGACTCGGCTCGACTGTTGGCAACGCCTTCGGAAATACCAGCTCTTTGCTGAGAAATTTCACCACCTAGAGGTCTCATCAGAACGCCTTCTTTAATGATGTATTCCTTTTGCGCTTCACCGCCGTCATCGTCGAAATGGTAACTACAAATCTGCTGGTCGACATCGGGGTTATAAGTCACGTTAAGAAGGGGGCTTCCGTAGTGATACTTACCGAACATATCGAGAGTGACAAAACTTGTCCCTGCGTAGTTTCTCTCGTCTCCTAGGATCCGGTCTAACTCCAAGGGGTGACCAATCGACTCATGAATCTGCAGCATCAGTTGGCCTGGATCGAGCATCAGATCCATTTTTCTCGAAGGACAATTTGGTGCTTTGAGAAGAGTAAGTGCTTCGTCAGGAATCCACTGCGGTGCGTTTTGGTAGTCAATGTCATCAAGAATTTCGAGTCCGCCTTGCCGGCCGTAGTTATAACCACCGAGACTCCTATGGACAGCATCATTTTGATCAGCGGCGGTCACCGCAAGTTCAGGCAGAAGAAAGTGAAATTTCTGAAAGACCTCACCCCCTTCATTGGTCAAATATAATCTTTCATCATCGATCGCCCATAGTTCAGCATGCCAATCGACGATCTCTTCGCCGGATTTTAGCTTTTCAGAAATACGTTTGAGAAAATCAATCTTGTCGGTGAACGCCATACTATCCCAAGGTTTTTTAACCTTGCTTTGGTATTCCCCCCGCGGATGCTTCCAATTAATTGTTGAGTAGTCATGGACGCTGTGTCGACTGTTTGCTTCGGAAAGAGAAAGGGCTTCGTCTCGAGCTTTACAAAGGCCTTCCCTAGTAAGCTCAGATGTCGCCGCGTAACCCATACCGCCTTTGTGATAGACGGTGATCATGGCACCCCTATCGTCGATCATAGGGGAGGGTTCGAAAACCCCCCTTCTTAGGTGTACTCTTTGGTGTGCTTCTTTATGAATCCGTAGGCTACAAAAATCAACCTGAGGACAAATGTCCTTAAAAATTCCCTTTAAGGTTTCATATTGCATAACATGCCTCAAATAGTTGTGTCGGTTATAATCCTCCCGCCACCAGAGGTTCCACCAGCAAAACCTTGCAAAATAGCGGTCGAGCGTTCGACAAAGCTTTTCATCATATCTGGTGTAAATTGGCCTTGCTGTAAAAACGCCAGATCGTAGATCTGGTTGACAATGAGTTTTGCCTTATCATCTCCGCCTATCGACTCTGCCACATCTAGAAGATTGTTTACAGCAGGATTATTAAGATTGACGACTAAAGTGTGTTCGCCTTCAGTCGGAAGATTGCCGTAGGCACCTGGATTCATCGCCGCCATTTCCTGAAGCCGGCGCATATTTTCATCAAATAGTAGAATCGCCGGAACCGAGTCTGACTTAAGGGTTTCAACCCTTACTTTGACCTTTTCCTTACTTAAGAATTTGCGGAAAAGTTCATCAACTTTCTCTTTTTTATTCTTCTGGTCTTTTGGATCGACAATTTTGCTGGCAGAATCTTCCGACTCGGTTAAATGTTGGGCAACATTTGAGTCAATTCGCTCGAATTTAAACTTCCCGTCACTGTTCATTTCGACATACTGGATAAAATGCTGATCGATCATCGTATTGGCAATGACCGCATCCATGTCGTGTTCAGTGAGCATATTCAGGTAAGCAGCTTGTGATTGTTCATCACTGGCATAAAGAATTTTTTTGTCGGTCTTTTCTCCATACTTCTCCAGGTACTCACCCATGGTCAGATAGTTACCAGCAGAGGTTTTATAAAGAGTGTGGGTTTCCATACGGTCATAAAACTTGCGATCTCTGATCATTCCAAATTTGATAAAGCCATGAATGTCGTCCCATGCCTTTTCGTAGTTTTCGCGGTCGGTGTTAGCCATCCCCGAAAGTTTATCAGCTACTTTTTTTATGATGTGACTGGATATTTTTCGAACAATCGGATCGTTCTGTAGATAACTTCTTGAAACATTCAGCGGCAAATCTGGACAGTCGATTGCTCCTTTGAGAAGGGTCAACCATTCTGGAAGAACCTCTTTAATATTTTCTGCCACAAAGACCTGGTTGCAGTACATTTGGACTTCGCCATGCGATGAGTCAAGTTCGTGGCGAAGTTTGGGGAAGTAAAGGATACCGCTTAGTCGAAATGGGTAGTCGACGTTTAAATGAATCCAGAAAAGAGGCTGCGGACTCATCGGGAAGAGTTTACTGAAGAAGTCTGTGTATTCCTTTTCCCCGACTGAAGCTGGAGACTTGGTCCACAAAGGCGTTGGATCGTTGATCTGTTTGTCGCCGAGGAACAGGGGATATTTGACAAAGCGGCAATATTTATTGAGAATTTGCTCGATCTTGCTGTCTTCGAGCATTTCTTTACTATCTTCTGCAATGTGCATGATGATTGTCGTACCGATATCTTTTTTTTCGCAGTCTTCGATGGTGTAATCGATCGATCCATCACAACTCCAACGGACCGCCTTCGCATCTTTTTTGTAGGACAATGTTTCAATTTCAACTTTCGAGGAAACCATGAAGCTTGAGTAAAACCCAAGACCGAAGTGACCGATGTTTTGATCTTTAAGATCCTTGTCCTGGTACTTTTCAACAAACTCCTCAAGACTCGAGAAGGCCACTTGCGTGATGTACTTTTTGACCTCATCGGCGGTCATCCCTAGACCACTATCCGATACTTTGAGAAGACCTTTTTGCTTGTCGATCGTAACAGTCACCTTTGCCTCGGGGATGTCACCTTCTGTTTCACCGTAAAGGGAGAGTTTTTCTAATTTTTGGATCGCATCGATGGCATTGGAAACGACTTCTCTGAGGTAAATCTCTTTTTCTGAGTAGAGCCATTTTTTAATGATGGGAAGAATGTTTTCG
>CAZBDM010000029.1:0-13782 GCA_964490675.1 uncultured Oligoflexales bacterium | reverse complement strand
CCATTGCTTTTGATCTCCTAAAATTGTGTTAGAGAAAGTTACGTTAGTGACCAAGAAAAAGATGTGCCCTCATCGCGCTTTGTCAAGGGCCGGCGAGCCTTGGAATATATTTATTTAAGGTTTAATTTTCAAGCAGTTAGCCGTAAGGTATGAAAATTCAAACATTAATTAGACGTCCATCGTGACTCACTGGCGAGCCCGAGAATGCAAGGCAATGAAGAGCCTGGCCCAAGTCGAAACGGCTAGGACGAGATTTCCTGATCTTTTAGGTAAGCCACAGCACCATCGATTGTTAAAAACGACCGATAAGCTTCGTTAGGGATGTCAATGTTGAGATCATCTCCAAGTTTGACGATGTAGTTCATCACATCGACAGAATCTAGATCGAGCTGTTCCTGAAGGTTAAACCTGTCCTCCAAATCTTCGTCGGCCGCCTCAGGTGCGATGTACTCTATTGCGGCAATAACTTGCTTTCTTAGGTCTTCGTTTAACATCTGTTACTCCATCATTTGCGGTTGCGACAAGAATTTTGCAATGTGATTTAAAAAGAGTCCGCCACGGTGACCATCGCTCGCTCTATGATCGGCAGACAAGGTCAACGTCAGTTGCGGCTGAACCCCGATAAGCCCATTCACTGCTACTGGCTTTTCAACGACCTTACCAAAACCAAGAAGGGCTACTTGAGGTGGATAAATCACACCAAAGACTGTCTCGACACCTTGCTCACCCATATTCGTAATGGTGATCGTTGCGTCAGATATTTCAGAACTTCTTAATTTACCCGCTCTTGCTCGCGCAACAAGATCGAGCAGATCATCCATCACTTCAGCGATTGTTTTTTCTTCGACATGATGGATCGCTGGCGCAACGAGCCCGCCATGACGAAGCGATATTCCCATACCAACATGTACAGCAGCACTTGGGTGGAAATGACCATCAAACCAAAAACCATTCATTTCTGGGATCTTCCGGCAGGCATCAGCGGTCGCTTTGATATAAAGTGCTGCAGGTAAAATTCTTTTGGCAATCATGCGGTCGCGATTTTGATCTTCTAGCCAGCGTAGTGCAGTACTCATAAGAGTCTCTGTCTGTAGGTAATAGTGTGGGATATCCCTTTTAGAACGCGCCATCGTTTCAGCGATGGCATGACGCATCGCTTCGTTTTTTTGTGTTCTCTTTTCTTTATCTCGAGGGGGAGGTTGTCCAGCTGCCTTCTCAAGGTAGCGCTCAACATCTGATTTTGTAATGGCATCGTTGGGTCCAGTGCCATGCAGCTTCGCTAAGTCTACCCTTTTCTCATCCGCAATCCTTCGGGCAAGAGGAGAAACCCGTAGACGTCTTTTTCTAGCAGGACCTAGCTCGTGACTTACAAAGTCAGGTTTTTGATCCCCCTTCTCTTTGATTTCTTCTTGAGATTTTAGGAGAGCTAGAACTGTCCCTACCGGCACCTCTTGGCCCTGTTCTACAATTGTTTGCGATACGATGCCGTCATTCCAGATTTCTACTTCTATCGTACCTTTGTCAGTTTCCACGTCGGCGACAATATCACCTCTTTTAACGGTATCGCCAGGCTTGACGTGCCACTCAATAAGAGTTCCTTTTTCCATGTCAGCACCTAGTGAAGGCATTTTAAACTCAATCATTTTGACCCACCATTTGTTTTGCTCTCAAGACTATTTGATCAACTTGTGGCACCGCAGCTTCTTCCAAGTGTTTAGCATAGGGAATCGGCACTTCTACACCACAGATGCGCTCAATTGGAGCGTCAAGATCATAAAAATTCTGTTCGACAATACGCGCTGTGATTTCAGCCGAGATACCCCCTGACTTCCACCCTTCATCAACGATCAGCACTTTATTATTCTTTTTTACCGAAGTCATAATCGTTTGATCATCAAGTGGTCTGAGGCTTCTTAAATCAACAACCTCCACTGAGACCCCCTCTTCTTCAAGTCCTTCAGCAGCAGACAGACATTTTGACAATGAACCGCCATAGGTTAAGATGGTTATATCTTTTCCTTGTCTTTTGATCTGTGCTTTAAAAGGCTCGAAATCACTAAGATCTTCATTGCAATCACCTTTCTGATTGTACAAGGTTGCGTGCTCGAAGATTAAGATAGGATCATTTTCTTTTAGTGCGCTGATCAGCATTCCATAGGCATCTTGGGGAGTCGCCGGCGTTAGAATTTTAATTCCTGGTATGTGAGCATACCACCCCTCCCAACTATGAGAATGCTGCGCAGCTAATTGGCGACCGGCACCTGTTGCCATACGAATAACAAGGGGCACATGAAACTGCCCACCGGACATATGACTAAGAGTCGCTGCGTTATTGACGATCTGATCGAGCGCTAGAAGACTAAAGTTAACGGTCATGATTTCAACAATCGGCTTCATTCCAGCGAGTGCCGCACCGATACCGGCACCGACAAAGCCGGATTCTGACAGTGGTGTATCCCTAACTCTATCTGGACCAAAACGATCAAGCAGTCCTTTGGTTACCGCATAAGTACCGCCATACTTTCCGACATCTTCCCCCATCATAAAGACCCTGTCATCGTCTTCGAGAGACTTAATGATCGCCTTCTTAACCGCTTCTCGGTAAGTGATGTTCATTATTACCTACTCCTTTCTTTCACTATAGACATAGCGATAAAGATCAGAGACATCTTCCAACTGCCCTTTGTTGGCAAAATCAATTGCTTCTGCAACTTCTTCTTTTGCCTCTTTTTCGATAAGCTCAATATCTTCTTTATTGATCAGATCCTCATCGATCATTGCTTTTTTAAAGGTCTCGATAGGATCTTTTTGCTTCCATTCTTCTACCTCTGACTTTTCTCGATAAAGTTCTGCATCAAACATCGAGTGGGCGCGAAATCGATAGGTCTTACATTCAAGAAAAAACGGTTTCTTTTCTGTTCGGACGTAGTCGATCGCTTGACGTGCCGTTTCTTCAACGGCAAGTACATCCATACCATCAACCGATGCTGCTTTGAGATTAAAAACCTCTGCCTTTCTGACAAGATTTGTTTGTGATTCTGATCTTTCTAGCGCCGTACCCATCGCATAAAGATTGTTTTCACAAATAAAAAGAGCAGGTAAATCCCAAAGAGCGGCTAGATTGAGGGACTCATGGAACTCGCCCTCTGCCATTGCACCCTCTCCAAAGAAGCAGCTGGCAATATAGTCTGTTCCTTTCATTTTCTCTGCAAGAGCGACACCCACTGTCATTGGAAGAGCACCACCGACGATTGCACTGCCTCCAATAAAGTTTTGCTCACGATCAAAGAGGTGCATCGATCCACCGCGGCCCCTGCTGCATCCCTCAACTTTGCCAAACATTTCTGCCATGATCGACTTTGCTGTCAGGCCGCGCATAAGTGCGTGACCGTGTTCACGATAAGTGCAAAAGACAGAATCTTGTCTTTTTAGATGGCGAAGCACTCCAACGGCTATGGCTTCTTCGCCAATGTAAAGATGCAGGAACCCACGAATATTGCCGGCTGAGTATTGTTCAGCACAGGCTTGCTCGAACTCTCTTATCCTCTGCATATCGCGCAACAGTGAAAAGGCATGATCTCGATTTAACATGATCTCTCCTCTTTTTTCTTTTGAGTCGTTGGGTCGGCCTCAAGAGTCGATGTATCCCCTTCAGGAAGACCAAGCTCTCTTGCTTTAAGAAGCCTCCGCATGATTTTTCCACTTCGCGTTTTTGGCAATGAATCGGCGATTACGATTTCCCTTGGTGCCACTGCAGGACCAAGTTTTTTGCGAGCAAATCCAACGATTTCTCGCTCTAGGCTCTCAGAAGGTTCGCTACTAGGGTTAAGAGTAACAAAAGCTTTTACTTTTTCTCCGAGAAGCTCATCTGGAATACCGATGACAGCGGCTTCAGCAACAGCGGGGTGTTCGATAAGAGCACTTTCCACCTCAAAAGGGCCGATTAAGTGTCCTGATGATTTAATGACATCATCGGCACGACCAACGAACCAAAAATACCCATCAGAATCTTTACGAGCGAGATCTCCACTTAAATACCAGCCATCATCGGTGAAGCATTTTTTGTAGCGTTCCTCCTGATTGAGATACCCTTGGAACATCGACGGCCAACCAGACTTGAGAGCAAGCTGCCCTTCTTCATACTCTCTCGTTTCCACCCAACCCGCTTCTTTTTGTTTCAAAATTTTTGCTTGAATACCAGGTAGAGGCTTACCCATAGAACCCGGTTTAATATCCATCGATAAGTAGTTGGCCATCATAATGCCACCGGTTTCCGTCTGCCACCAGTTATCATGAATCGGCAAATGAAAAGCACTAAGGCCCCATTTAATCGCTTCTGGGTTGAGTGGCTCACCGACACTAGCGATAAGACGCAGCGAGCTCGTGTCGAACTTTTTAAGGGCATCCTCTCCGATTTTCATCATCATACGAATAGCGGTCGGTGCTGTGTACCAAACATTAACTTTTTGATCCTGAAGAATTTGATACCACCTTTCGGCATCGAATTCTCCTTCGTCTATGATCATCGTAACACCATTACTTAACGGCGATATGATGCCGTAAGAGGTCCCCGTTACCCATCCTGGATCTGCTGTACACCAAAAGACATCATCTTCGTGTAGATCTAAAGCGTAACGACCGGTGATATGATGTGCGATAACAGCCTTGTGAATATGAATGGCACCTTTTGGCTTGCCTGTTGTTCCGCTGGTAAAATGCAAGAGCGCTCGATCGCTTGCCTTGGTCGGAGCAATCGTATAACTTTGCTCTGTCTTTTCCATGAGATCTGCATAAGAAATTACCCGTTTGTCTGCTCTAATATCTGGATCTTTCGCATCGGCGATAATGATGTATTCAAGATCAGGAAGTTGATCGACGATCTTTTTAACTTTTCGCTTGTATAAAGCTTCACTGGTGATAAGAACTTTGCCTTTGCCGATTTCCATGCGCGCCTGAATCGGTTCCGGCCCGAACGCCGAGAATAATGGAGAAAAGACGCATCCATGCTTGAGCGCACCGAGAACCCCAATATAAAGTTCCGGCACCCTTCCGATCAGTGCAAAGAAGCTGTCTCCTTTACTCACCCCTAGTTTTTTCAAACCATTAGCGAACTTATTGGTCTGCTGGTAAAGGTCTCTGTAGCTGAAGTCTCTTTCCCCCCCCGTTTTTGAGAGAAAGCGAATCGCCAGTTTATCGCCTCGCCCTAACTTTTCGACATGACGGTCAATAGCTTCGTAGGCGATGTTGAGTCCTCCATCGGGCAAGCCTGTCAGAAGAGATTCTGCCTTCTGCCAAGTAAAGCTTTCATAAGTGTTTTGGTAGTCTTTTATATTTGCAAGAGATGCGGCTGAGGAAGCCTTTTCGATGATAGTCATGATGCCTTCCTTTTCAACGAAGTTCAGCACTATACGAAAAGCAAAGCACGTGCCATCAATGGACGATCTATTTTTAATAGAAACAGCGTGAAAGATTTTAAATAGTGACGATTTACCACAATCGGTTGCGTTAAAGATTACAGATTTGATCAAGAACCCCTTGGAAATTTGTCTCGGGTTAAAATGGCTTTTTCAACCCCAGCGAGCCTTTAGCGCCCAGGCGAAGCCGTCGGGGGGGACGAGCGTCAGGAATCCCTCATGAAGTACTCACTGTTGCCCTTTCAGAGCCAAATGAATGCCATTCAGCTTTTCATCAGTTGCTGACTTACCGCACAAAAGTTATGTCCGGGTCAACAATGCGAACGACAAAAAGGAGCAGAACCATGAAAGCATTAATAGGCATCATTTCAAGTCTTCTCTTAGTGAACACAGCACAAGCAGTAACAACAGCAAACTGCCCTGAAACTTTTGAGCTAGCCTACGGACATTTCTCAGCGGTCTCGGAGGCAAAAGTCATTGATTTTCTTGGTGGTTACAGCCCTGAAGACAGTGATCTTTACGCCACGCGCGATCTACTTCAAGACATCGAGGATGCCACCGACGAGCCAGGTCTTTCGCCCATTGGTTTGACCTTAAAAAGCCGCGCCGGCAGCGTTTGTCGCTACGAAGGCAAGGATCTTTCCTCATTCGATGTTCATGCATGGATTAGAGGAACCGATGCCGACCCGCGTTTTAAAGTGAAATGGTACGTAAAAGACGAAGCTGAAACCTCAAGGCCAATGATTCTTCATATCGGTCTTGCTGATTTTTCACAGTCGTCACTGATCACTTACAATAACGAGTGGGCTGTAGTGAGAGGGCAATACACGCGCTGCAGTTACGGGGAATGCATACCGAGCTTAGAAGCAACCATTGGATACGCCAAAAAAGTTTCTTTCAAAGTCGATGGCAAAAGACAAAATGTTGTCAGTGCGACTCCCAAGTCTGACAGCATTATTTGCAAGCTTGCCGAAGGCTGCGAGGCAAAAGACCTACTAAGAGGCCAATCAAACGAAGCAGTCTGTTGGCAGAATGCTAAGCCCTATCTCATCGCCGAGAAGATTAAAGACGGTCGCTTCTTCGATGGAGAAACCACTAACCTGCCAAACCTTTGGGATGACTACGAAGTCAGCCGCATCTGGGTCGACAGTGCCAGCGCAACCGCATCGAGAAGAATCAATGTTTTACTCAAGCATCTAGATACCGATCGTCGAGGTCTTGGGTTTTCCATACCCGTTTGCAAATAGCTGATCGTCGTGCGTGAGGATGATGCAACGCTGCAGACAGGTTGATTTTGGAAAGCCTTCAGCGGGTGCGCCCTTGTGAAACCAAAACCCCCATGATCTTGGGGTTGTCAAGGCGCAAAACATATCGCCCGGCAGGAAAAGGATCTGTCTGATTGCTGCGACTTAAAATCCCTTCATCCTCATCGAGAACATTATTCGACTGAATGCGAAGATCTTCTCGAATATCGGATGCGAGAGCACGCACGATCTCATCAGGTCGGGTGAGGTCACGTGCAAAGCTAACTGTCATGGACTCGATTGCCGCAAGGAGCTCCGCTTGACTGTTGTTAAACACTTTAGCAATAGCACTGAGAAGAACCCCTCTGGTTTTCTTACCACTTTCTGAACGATCATTCTCAGGGTTGTCGATCGCGTAGCCTGGAAAAACAAACCATGAAAAAAGTACTTTTTGTTGATCATCAAATTCTTCTAAGCGTTTTGACAAGCTCACAACAACATTGGAAGCAAAAGTGATAAAGTCCTCACCAGGTGCCATAGCTTCCATGAGTTTATTGATATCGTTGAGATCGACCGTTTGTAAGGCCAGGTCTTGCGATAATTCTCTGAGGAGATCTGATGTTCTGACAAACTCGCTGTAAATCAACTCGGCACCGCCAACCCGAGTGCCTTGTTCATAGGTAAAGCCCAACTTTCCAGTCAAACTCCGATCAAGTCGAGCCTGCTGGCCGAGATAGGTTCCATCGGTTGTTCGTCTAAAGATTTCTTCGTAAAGATCAAGCACCTGGTGATTTGCATCAATCGTTAAAAACCGGTCTTGCGGTAAAAAGGTGTCTCTATCAAGAATATTATATTTAAATCGAATCGGACCTAGAACCGAATCGACATTTTCTGGTCTTTTGACTTTGACTTCGACGATTTTAACGACATCGCTCCAAAGGCCATTCATCATTCCCAGCATTGTTTGAAAGGGGCAGTTTTCAACAGCCTTCAAAGGCTGAGAAAAGACTAAAGTAGAACAGATCAGAAGCAAGCCATCATAAATCTTCAATTGAACGATACCATTTTTGCATGAGCGTTGGTTCCATCTGCACTATTTTAACATCAAATTGAGCATGATGGGGATCGCTGGCGTCATCGCGAGTGAGCACTTTTGCGATACATTGCACAGGTCTATCAAGCCATGAGCTTTCAGTATCGATGGTTAATTCCAGGAGTGTGTTTTCGATAAAAGGTATCTTTTGCGACTTACCCATCGAGAGGACGAGGCGAGATTTATTTGCAGCATGAGTGCGCATACGATAGCTAAGAGAAGTCCCAAGAGTTTTACTATCTACGACAATGTTTTTAGTCGAAATGGCAAAATTTATCAGTTGGTCATTGATGGTTTCGTTAACTGGCTCTGTACTCATAGGTTCCTCCTCTACCTTACATAACGTCGGTGGCTTTAGCCAAAAAGTTAATGCATCGATCTAGGCAGTATTGTTCCAGCTTACCTACGGATCAAAGTCCGGCTTGGGAGTCTTCTTGGCTTTTTGCTTAAACGCATTGATGTGAGGCTCCAAAATTCCGGTCACATCGCTCACCGTTCTACAGAGCATCAGTCGATCAAAATCCGATTTCGACATTAGCTCTAGACCTAGAGTCCACTTTTCAAGCCACTTGAGAAGATCAGCCCACATTTCATCGTCACCAAGTAAAATGATCGGTCTCGGCTTGATATGCTCGACCTGGATAAGTTGCCAAGTGTAAAATAATTCCAGGATTGTCCCAATCCCGCCAGGTGTGACAATGACCGCGTGAGAGATCCTCATAAACTCATCTAATCGTGATGAAAACCGACGGTGAGCACGCTTGACGTCAAGGTGATTATTGGCTGTCGTCTCAAACGGCAATTCAATATGAATACCAATCGACCGACTGAGTTTGCTTCCATCTTTGGCACCCTTGTTGGCAGCTTCCATCAGACCGGGCCCACCGCCAGTGACGATGTCGACCTCACGGCTTGAAAGCTCTTTGGCGAGTTCGTAAACCTGTTGATAGAACTTACTTTCTGGCTTTAAACGCGCCGAACCAAAGATACAAACCCGGTAAAAGTCGGTTTCCATCTCAGTCAGGAGCATATCAATATCTGCAATAATATCATTAAGTTGAAGTATTTTCCGATTAAGGACTTTGCGAACATGTTTAGACGTTATGGACATATTTAAATGGCCTTATTTCACTAAGATTCATAGACATTTTGCCATCATATCATCGATTGAACAGCGATCCTAGAGCGCAAAAATATCCTAAAAATTTTCGAATTGACTAATATTCCTAGTCACATAGGATAGGTAGAGAAATCCTAACTATTTAACTTAATTGCCTACTAATCCGATCACAAGAGGCAGCTTAATGGAAGTTACACATGATCGCTAGAGTTCTTACAATTGTCTTTGCATGCTCCCTTTCACTTCTTGCTTATGCGGCGGATGGTGACCCAAAGGTAGGCTCTGATATTGGCATTCGTATTATGGGTACCATCATCTCAAAGAAGATCGATCGAAACGTCGTTCTTATCAAAGACAATGTTGGTGGCAAAGTTTCAGCGCACCGTATTGGAGACTTGATCCGCGATAAGTATCAAATCATCGAAATCAAACAAAAATTTTTAAAAGTTATCGACACAAAAACAAAAAAACAGATGCTTGTTTATCAAGAAAAGTTTGCTTCTGAAGCCATTGCTGCCCGTTCACCCAGTACCAAATCAGCGCCCATGTCGGATACGTTCTCAGAAGAAGGCTTTCAGCGTAAGGGTAAAGAGATCAACATGACGGCTTCTTACAGAGATAAGCTTGTCAAACAAGATCTCGCTAAAATCTTGATGCAGGCTACCGCTCAACCTCATCTTGAAGACGGAACCATTACCGGTTTCGCCCTCTCACAAATTGACGAGGGTAGTATCTACTGGAAAAGCGGTTTAAAAGATGGTGATGTTATCACTTCTATTAACGGCATTGCATTAACGAGTGTATCTGGTGCGATCAAATTGCTTCACACTTTGAAAAACTCTGACAATATCGAGGTCGACTTTAAAAGAGGCGGATCAGAGCAGCGTCTAAAGTTAACTGTTGAGTAGCCAACCCAAGCCTTTTCTAATATAAATAATATAACTTTTGTCACCACTATCGAAAGCCGAAGACTTAATAGACTCAACTGGATCGTCAGTCATGATGATTGATAAAAGCAGGAAGCGACTATGCGACAAGAAAATATCTTAACATTAGACTCTACTTTAAAAATGCCGCTCACCAACCTTCCCATAAGAATGACTTTGGTGAAATTAAACAATAGAGTGGTGATGATTTCACCTCTTCCGAAGATTCAATCGTTTAAGAGCAAGATCAAGGAGTTTGGTGAAGTGAGTGATGTCGTAGCACCCAACTTATTTCATAATCTCGGTGTGAGGCCAGCAGCAGAGTGCTATCCGAAAGCACGTTTTTGGAAGATAAAAGGCCTCGAAAATAAGATAAAAGATCTCGACTGGCATAATGAAATAAATCCACAAAGCTGGGATTACCAAAATGACTTAGAAGTTCATTTAATCAGAGGAATGCCAAAGTTTAATGAAGCGGTTTTTCTGCATAAGCCGTCACAGACGCTGATCGTAACCGATCTCTGCTTTAATCTTTTGGATGCTCATGGCATAGGGAGTCGCATCATATATGGATTGTTTGGTACTTACCGAAAATTCGCTATCAGTCGTCTCTTCTTAAAACTAGTGAAAGATAAAAACGACTTCAAACAGTCTATCGAATCGCTGCTAACGCTTGATTTTGATAATATTATTATGGCGCACGGACATCCGGTTGAGGGGGGAGCCAAAGACATCTTAGCTAATGCTTTTCGAGAGCGTGGCGTCATTTAATGCCACACTCGTCAATTTTGATTTACTTTTTAGTTAAACTTTTCTGGAGAAGCTCACCAAAACTTCCCATGCTTTGAGGTTTTCTCGGAGCCTTCTCTTGGAGTTTCTGCTTTTCCATATACTCATGATACTGTTTAATCTCTTCTTTATCATCATCCATATCTGGTAAGGTTAGAATGATCCTCCGGCGGTTAATATCGATATCGGCGATTTTAACAGTCAACTCTTTTCCAGGTGTTGATTTGTTGCGATAGCTGTCACCAAAGGCTTTTTTAAGAGTACCACTAAGCAAGAGAGCTTCAACGCCTTCAGCGAGCTTGAAAGAGGCGCCCGCTGCCTTTAGGTTTTCAACTTTAAGTGTCTTTTCACTGCCAAGGGGAAACTTCTTTTCGATTTCGAACCAAGGATCTTGTTCGATAGATTTCATGGTTAGGGATATACGTCTGTTATGCTTGTCTATACTGAGGATTCTGACTGACACCTGATCGCCATTTTTCAGTACATCTTTCGGATGACGAATTCTCTTCATCCAACTCATCTCTGAGACATGAATTAAACCCTCAATCCCCGGCCTAAGCTCGACAAATGCTCCAAAAGCCTCCAAGCGAACGACCTTACCCAAATAACTTTCCCCCTCAGAAAACCAGGTTTCGATGACATCCCAAGGGTCTTCTAAAGTTGCTTTGATGCTTAAGGCAATTTTTGGTCTTTGGCCAGTTTCATCGATCGTCAGAACCTTAACCTTGATTTTATCCCCTACTTTTAAAACATCATGCAAAGACCCCAGTCGACCATGGCCAGCTTCTGAAATATGAACCATACCGGTAACACCACCGAGATCGATCATTGCCCCTATATCTCTGATTTCTTCAACGATGCCATCGACTTTTGCATCTTGATTTTCAGCTAAGATTTTTTTAAGGGATTTTATCGCTTCTTCTGCGGCCTTTTCGAGAAGTGCCGCTCGCGAGACGACAATGTTATGATTGCCTTCTTTTTTAGTGATAAGAAAATCATATTCACGCCCGATATAAAGCTCTTTATTGGCAACGAACTTTCGATCCATCTGTGAAACGGGGCAAAAAGCCTTTTTACCCATGACGTTGACTTCAAAGCCGCCTTTATTAATACCGGCGACTTTACCTTTAACGGGAAGTTTTGTGGCAAAAGCCGTATCGAGAGCTTGATCGCGCGCGAAACTATGAGACATGGAATTACTCAAAAAGATTTCGCCCGCATCCATAGAAACGATGAAGGCGTCAATTTTATCACCGATTTTTTTCTGCAGAACGCCATTCTCATCGAAGAGATCTGCTTTGCTTATACTAGCAGAGGATTTTCGCCCAAGTTCCAAAGTAACTTCTTCACTTGCTTCTGGAATGGCTACAATGGTGGCGGTCACTTTTTGGCCGACTTCCCAGTCCTCTTCGGAAAAGTCGTCTTCTGCAAGCATCTGTTCGAATGACATTTCTTGTTGTTGGCTTTTCTGCGGGCTGAGATCTTCTTCTTCGTCTTCCCACTTAATCTCAAAATCAGACACGGCGTTACCTCCTACTAAGGACGGCAAGATTACCAATCGCTAAGCGCTCCGTAAAGCTGTCTTATTCAATTGAACAATTGTTGCAACTTTTGTTTCACAGCTTGAACTCCCCTTCGGGGGAAAAAAATTAATTCAATAATTCAGATTGGTTGCGTTTGAGCCAGTAGGCATAGTTATTGAATAAATCATCAATAATCGCGGAAGATCTTTCCGATGGAGGGGATGAAAGAGATGCAACCAACAAAAATCTCATTTGAAAGACTGACTGACAAAGACCAACACACACTTCAGCTTGTCTTATTTGTTGATCAAAAAGCTCAAGAAAGCAAAGAATTATTAAACAAGTTCTCTAAGGTCAGGTTTCCTGAGTCCTTTGAAAAACATTTTATTTACACTGATTTAGGTTGTCCCATTTGTAACTTCTTCGGCATTAAGGAAACACCAGTATTGGCTGTTATTAGAAGCGGTAGCATTCTCGCTTTAGTCGAAGATTGCGATGAAGAATCCTGCAGTTGGTTAGTCGAATTTACCGAGAAACAACTCGATCACATTCAAAGCTCGTGAACTTTTAAATAATAATGCGGTGCTCCCGCATCTTTCGCCAAAGAGTCGAGCGACTCATCTGTAAGATATCTGCTGCTTGACCTTTGCGTCCTCCGGCCTTTTTCAGAGCCTCAACGATACGCTCTCTCTCTATGTCTTGTGCAGTTACGTCCTTATCAGCTGAAGCCTCCGGCTCAAGACCAAGCAGCTCTGGTGTGAGGTCCTGAAGCCTGAGAGTATTTCCTTCACCAACAGCAAAAGCATATTCAATATTGTTTCTTAGCTCTCTAATATTTCCTGGCCAACCGTATTGCTGAAAACTATCCAAAACCTTTTTCTCGATTTTTTCAATGTTACGAAAGCCCTTCTTATTTTCAACTTCTATAAAATGCCAAGTCAGTGCTTCAATATCTCCTCTGCGGTCGACGAGCGGTGGCAGGAATAAGGGGACAACGCGAATTCTGTACATTAGATCTTCGCGAAACTTACCCTTCTCAACCAATTCTCGTAGAGATCGATTGGTTGCCGAAATAATTCTTACATCAACCTTTATGGGAGTGGTCGATCCTAGGGGAACAATGACTTGCTCCTGCAAAACACGCAGTAGACGTGCTTGGATATCAAGCGGCATCTCACCAACTTCGTCAAGAAAGAAAGTTCCTTTATCAACCACCTGAAAAAGACCTTTTTTGTCCTTAACTGCACCTGTAAACGCACCTTTAATATGACCAAAGAGCTCAGAAGCGAGAAGTTCGGAAGTTAGAGTCGCACAATTGATGGCCGCAAAATTTGCCGGATCTCGCCGGCTCAATTTTGCAATCGCTCTAGCAACGAGCTCTTTACCGGTACCGGTCTCACCTCTCAAGAGAACCGAAGCATCGGTTCGTGCCACACGTTCTAAAATTTTGACAAAATTGACCATTTCATCAGAAACAGTATAGATACCATGAAGGTTTTTGATATTCAGATTTGGTTTAGTCAAAATCGTAGACAATGGCTCTCCTTAAATCATCAAGCGCGACTCTTTTCAGCGTCTATTTTTAATGGCATTTTGATGACAAAAAGGCAACCCTTACCCTCTTGCGACTGGCATTCAATGGTCCCACGATGATCTTTAATGATGCCGTGACT
>CAZBDM010000028.1:226-17320 GCA_964490675.1 uncultured Oligoflexales bacterium | reverse complement strand
CGCTCAACACAGTTTTATGCTGTCAAAAAATCCTATGAGAAATCCGGGCTAGCGAGCATGGTAAGTACGGTGAATTTGAAGCGTGGATTGTTTGCTTCGACAACGATTTCATCTTTTTGACCGGGAAGAATGATACCGTTACCAACTTTTGAGCGAACGACGTGGCTATCGGCTTCAAGTTCCGCTTCTAATGTCGCTGTTACGCCATCTTGTGCAAGAGCTGCTAGGCCTTCAGACGCTGCTTGTCCAAGGTGAACAAGTGAATGATGAGGTGCATGAACCGCAACAAGAGCTGGGGTTAAAGGTTGACCTTTGGTTAGGTTGACGACGGTTACTTTGTAGAGCTTTGAGGCGTTGTACTGCGCGAAAGCACTACCACTGAACATCATGACTGCAGAAACAAGAGTTAGAAAAAGTCGCATAAATCCGTCCTTGGATTAAAAAAGTTGTAAAAAATCGCTAGTAAACCGTGGCGATTTCGTTAAAAGGCTTCCTTTCGATCTTTGGAACCATCACTGGTTCTTCAGGGTATCCGGTGACCAATAAGAAGAGCGGTTTGAAATAATTTTCTAGTCCTAAAATCTCATTAAGAAACCGCATTGGTTTGGGTGTATGAGTCAATGTAGCAATACCAGCAGTGTGTAAAGCTGTAATGAGAATACCGGTTGCTAGACAGGTTGATTCAATTGGGTAATAGGTCTGAGATGTCACACCTGTCTCTTCGTCTTCTTGCTTTGTCTTAGCAAAAACAGCAATAAGACAAGATGCTTGATCGAGATAAGGTTTCTCTGCGTCGGTTCCGAGCGGTTTTAAATCAGCAGTGACTGTAGGTGTCTCGCCCCTGCAAATCAAATTCAAAAGATATATATAGGTATTCAAAAAAGGAATATCCTTGTGAGACTGAAACAACATCTCAATAAAATTGAATATTTTTGTATGGTGGTAGAGGCGGGCTCGATAAAAAAAGCGACAGAAGTCGCGCTGCTGGGGCAGCCGCAACTGACAACAGTTGTCAAACAACTTGAGAATATTCTTGGAGAGCCCCTTCTTTTACGCTCACCGACGAAAGTGCTCTGCTGCGTCGCCTAAGTGCCTACCGTCATCAACGATTAGAGCGCAATTCCTTTGATGTTCACCATATAACGTCAGCCCATCACATTGGTGATAAGAGTTCGGAAAAACAGCTTATCTTGGATGAGAGCGAAGGTTTTTTAAAGATTTGGTCAAAAGGCTAGCGTTTTGTTCAGTAAATCGCCGCTTTTGTCCAAATAGAGCTGATTTTTTGCTTTCTAGGGGGTATGATGCGCTCCTAATCTAAACCAGCATTGGGGAGTTGTGAGTTATGGCAAAAATGTTGTTGATATTGATGACTTTATCACTTTGGGGAAGTCCCGAGTTGCATGCAGAAGAGGAAGAACTAGGTATTCTCTCTCGCACTCGGCCCAGCAAAGGTTATTTCAAACGTGACCGTGCCTTGATTGGGGGACGCAAAACGATTTCTCCGACTCAGCTTCACGAAGTCTACGAATTAAGACTAGAAGGTGATTTTGAGTATCTACGATCAACATCAAAATCTCCGTCAAGAAACTCAACTTTGGTTGCACCTACCTTTAATGCAAACGCGGTTTACGGTGGCGACCAAATGACGCTCGGTTTTGGTGTCGGCTATACGCAAGCCAGTAATGAATCAAACATAGAGCTTTATGATGAATATAATTCGTTTAGAGCTCTTCCTCAATTAGCCTATACCTTCCAGGATCACTTTACTCTAGGCGTCGGGGCTACTCTCGGACAACTGAGGGTTAGCCGGCTGAACAATAACGAAGAAGCGGGAGAATTTGACATGTTCTGGTCGCGACCTGCACTTGCTTTTGCTTTTCACACACCGAAAATGGAGTTGGGTGTTAAGTACGAACATGAGGTTTTGCGATCTGACTTTGCGCAGAGTCGAGAAGCAGAAGGTGGTCTGACACTTGCTCCTGTTGATACGTCTAAAAACCGTCTTGACCTGTATATCCCGGCGCAAACGACAGCTTATGCCAGGGGTAATGTCTTACCGGAAATCAGTCTCATGGGTCGACTTGGTTATGCTCGCTATGATGGAAACGTAAAAGGCGCCATCGAGCTTTTTGAAGACTACGACACGAGTGACCGATTATTGGCCGACTTGCAAGTCACTTATTGGACGATTGAAAGATCAAGGCTCAGTGTATCGGCTGATTATGTCGGTGCTGCGACTGCGGAGTCGGGACTTAATCAAAGCGGTCAGAGTTATCGGATCGCCAATCTCTACGGTACGACTCTATCAGGAGCCATTAGTTGGAGTAAGGAATCTTACCTGGGAGCGCAGTTAAGCTTTTTGCGTGGTGAACTTGATGAAACAAAAAGAGACGTCGACTATAATTTCAACGAACAGCAAACTAAGTTTATCACCTCTTACACAAAGAAATTCTAAAGAGTGATCTTATCGAAAAACGACACCTTTCATGCGCTCCTTTGTCGATTTTTATTGAAGTCAATAAGGGCAGCGTACGATGCTAGCGCGAAAGGTGTTTGTTTTCGTTAGTAACATCCTTCTTTAGTGAAGATGTCAAGTAGCTTAATGTTCGGGTCAACAACACGGAACCCTAACCGAAACCCCCACTTATCGCCAGGGCTTTCAATGTCGTAAACCAGTTCCAAATCTATCTTTTGATCGTTGACTTCGAGAACAAAATGATCGCAGTCGGGAAGATGATCTTCGATAAAAACCGAGAAGCCAAAATCGCTTGCGTCGAGAGGTTGGCATTCGAGTTTTTTTCCGCTTTGCCGCTCAACGACATCCCCCGGTAGTTTATTAATAATATGTCGCCCTTGAAATCGTCTTTCGATGGGTTGAGCTAGTCCCATAATCATCCTCCTTTACGATGATTTACACTCACCTGTGTGTCTATGAGATTTCAGCGGAACACTTTAAGTAAAGGATTAGAAAAAGCGATTAGGTGAGTTAATTCGGTGTTTTAAAATGGTAATTATTTATCGTTCTATCGTTCTATCGGTCTTTGTGATAAGGAACGGTAATTAGGCGAGATTCTGATTGAGCTTGAAAGTAGGCATCGTTTTTTAGAGCTGTTTTTAAGTGGTCCATATAATCCCGATCTGATATCGCTTTTGCGCCGAGTGTGCGGAGGTGATCAGTCATAAATTGACATTCGAGCAGAGTAAAGCCACAGCCGGCGAGGTGATTGACTAAACAATAAAGAGCTGCTTTTGATGCGTCGGTGACCTTATGGAACATTGATTCAGCAAAGAACGCGCTGCGCAAAGATACGCCATAGACACCGCCAACAAGGTCTTTTTCATTCAGCCATACTTCAACCGAATGGGCGTGACCAAGATGATAAAGCTGCTCATAAGAGGTCTTGATCTCGTCATTGATCCAGGTTTCATCGCGATCTGCACAGAGATTCATGACTTGCTGAAAAGCTTGATCAAAGGTGACAGTAAAATGTCCTTTGTTAATCGTCCGCTTTAACGAGCGGGACACATGAAAACCATCGAGTGGAATAATTGCACGAGGATCTGGTTTAAACCAGAGCATGCCACCAGAATCTTCATCTGGCATCGGAAAGTAACCTTGCGAGTAAGCTGCGATAAGGATATAGGGATTTAGCGTTGTTTTTTTGATGTTGTCCATAGAGTTACTCTCCCTTAATTTCTCATTATAACCAAAGGACAGCAGGGAGAGTCAAATGATCCGGTCAGAATAGCGGAGGTTATAATGAGATATCTTTTAGCTGCCTAAAATACAGCGAATAGCATATTGGCCGTAGCCTTCGTTTGTCGCTTTAACTTTAGTTGAAGGACGCAAATTAACGTTACCGTCAGGACAAATACAAGCTTGTTCCGCATCACTGCTGCTTTCAAGGCCCATTGGTTGGCAAACAGCATCTGTCATATTGGTAGAGATTCCAATCTTTTCGACACCTCTTTTTGGATACGCTAAACAAGCAGTAATAAAGTCTTCAAGATTGGTGATGTCCTTAGATGAAATGACCACCGAAGAACGCAGATTCTTACGACAATCGATCGAATCGCCTGAAACTTCAACTTTACCCTTGCCTTTTAGGAAGGTGACAAGATCACCAAGGCGGCCGGTTGAGACAGTACCAACGCTGCCTCCACCCGCTGCTCCAGCAGCAGATTCAGCTTCCGTCCGAGTTTCTTCAACTTTAGGAATCGGCAGATCATTTCGACAGATTCTCTTAAATTCTTCCATCTTTTTTTCGGCTGGATCTGATGCATGTTTTTTACCAAGAGAACGCGCCATCACCCATAAGTCATAGTTACGGCTGTAACCTGAGCCATCCTCTTTTTTACATTTGCAGTACTTAGCATGATTCTCGTTGTTAACAGATGGGTTGAGATCTAAGTCAAGCTCCATTTCACTACTTGCGTTGCAGGTCCACTGGAATTTTCTAAACCAGCGCAGACTTTCAACGAAGTCGATCTGCTTCTTTTCTTTAGGATATTCGAATTTGAAATAACCAAACTTTGGTAGTTTATCGCCATCGTCATTTTTCGGGTAAGGACTTATACAGGTGATTAAAGAGTCGGATCCTGGTTCATTGATGTTAATCGTAAGTTCGGTATTGTCTGCCTGTAAGCAGCCACGCACAAAAGTGCTCTCCTCAGATTCTTTTTTTACACACCATACCTGCCCTTCGGAGGGTAGATGAAAAGGATCGTCTGAGGCACAGAGTACCTGAAACTTATTAACTGTTGTTGTGATATTAAATCTTGGCAACGGAGTCGTTTCGCTGTCTTTACTGCCCAGAGTAATTTCACTATCACTTCCGGTGATTTCACTATCAGAGATCTTGTAGTATTTTCCTGCTTCAGTGGCAGCAGGGCTAATGGTGTGAAGTTCTGTCGTCTTATCTGCTCCTGTGGATGAAGCGATAACTGTTTTTTCACCAGCAACTGTCCGTAGTTCTAATTTAACTGTTTTTTGGTCAAATTTTGCGGTTGATGTTGCGAGGTAGGAATACCCTGGATCGACCTGAGCTTTACATGCTGCGAGAGCAAAAAGACTAAAGATCAATAAAACCTTCGCGAGATTCGCCAAAGAGTACATCATCGATTTATGCATCATGTACTCCTTTTTTGGCAAGTATAGTCATCATCATTATCTTTAATAAAAGAGATACCGTCAGCATCATCTGCTGTTTTGACAATGTGGGTATCAGTTAAGACCTTCTTGACTGTGCATTCTTCATTGCCAGCAAAAAACTTAAGCTCAACAGCAACCTTTAGTTTGGGTTTTTTCGATGTTTCGTTTTTGTTGTAACGGTAGCGTACATTTGAGACACGCTTGCTTGAATGTCTAAAACGCACGTTGACGGCCAACGGTCCACTTTCGATTTGTTTAAGAGTTAACTTGACTTCAACACGACCATCGCTAACGGGAGTGCTGGTCGTATCCGGGCCGTCTGAAATGATCTGATCGTCGTCATCAGCTGTGCTTGGAGATTCACTAGCGGGGGAACTGCCGGAACGGCCTGAAGACGATGGGGAAGAATCGCCGGCACCTGTTGCAGGTTCTTCTTTTTTCACACGAGGTTCGGGATCATCGTCGTTTTCAATGCCGTCACCGTCGATATCTGGGTCTTCATCGTCCGGAATACCGTCTCCATCTAGATCGGGCTTATCATCTCGACGAGGGGGAACATAAGGCTCACCGCCACCGCCACCTCCTCCGTCACCTCCTCCAAGGGAGTTAGCGGATGAGGGGTCTCTTTCACAGCCGGAGCCAGATGCTTTTTTCTTGTAACCTGCCGGACAATCGCTTTTCGGAGCGGCGCGGTTTCTCGAACAAGAAGCAGAAAAGATCAGACTAAGAGCAACAACAGCAAATTTCAGCAACAATCGGTAATTCATGATCCATATCCTGGGCTTCAATAATTGGTTTTCTTTTTTAAATACCCATCAGCTTATCGGAATTTTTCAAGAATACTTTAACGCTTACCTGTAAAGCAATATTAAGTAGCGTCATTTCAGGATGATAGGCATGGGTGAAGCGAATGCAATTTTAACCATCTCGCAGGCCTAAATAAGCAAAATTAGCTCTTGAGGGGCGCTCAAGATGGCACCCTCAGTGGCCGAAGTCTAAAGCATCGGGCGAAATGCGCCTTTACTAAATATAGAGGACAAAGCATGTCAGCAAAATTTTTCAAAAGCTCCCCTTTGCTTTCCTGCGTCTTCATTTGGGTTTTTCTTGTATCCGACTGCCTCTATAGCTTCCCGCTTGACGATCAAACAGCAGGGACTTTAGCTCTCAATTACAAAAAACGATCAAAGTTTTGGGCCGCTTTTCATCTTCTAGGTGTTGATGCCACTATAAAAACATCTCCTCCCGACACAAAAAAGATCGACCGCTCTATTCAAAGTCTAGCAATAATAGGAGGCGACTTTGTCTTCGCCAATCAAATGGGTCTGAGGATCAACTTAAAAGCGGAGAACATCGTTCACAAGCAGGAAGAAGAAGTCGAACCAAAATCACCGATATCAGAAGAATACACAATCGCTAAGCCATCGATAGATTATACTTACGTTAACCCAAAGGGTTTGGAGCTCTTTGCTGGTATACGTTACATTGTCTTTAGTGCTTACGATGAGGAACAAGACAGTGATGATATCGAGCTTAAGACGTCCTACGATCAGGCAGCGCTACCAGTCTTTCATGGCGGTATTGTTAAACGCCAAGCGACGTGGAGTGGTGGCTTTTATTACGTTCAGGGTAAAGAAACAACTCGCAGTTTTTCAAAAACCACGGATGGTGAAGATGCAATCGAAGGAAATAGCAAGGTTCATATTCCCACTGAGTATGGGATTGTAGCAGAAGTGATCTTGAATCCGCTTATCTTTGATCTTGATCTCGCTATGGTTCAAGCTGGCGAAGGGGGAGAAAAATCAGAAGATGGCATTACAGTAAGAGATGATTACTTAAGAGCGCACTCGAACGTTCTTTATCAAATGACTGGTTGGGGTTTAAAGCTTTCACTAGGCTATCAAACGTTATCATACTCCAACAACGCCTTCATTAATCTTGATACGATTCCCTTCACCCGCGCTAAGCTTCAGACTCTCTTTGGTAGCGTTGAAAATCATGCCTTTATCGGCATGATCTATGGCTATGGGGAAGACGGTCAAAGTATCACCGAGTTTAATGCTAAATATGAGCTGCAAGCCTTTGGTCTTAGTTTAGGGCTAAACTACGCAATATAATTAAGTGTTTAAGTCGCTTGGATTAAGTTTTATGCAGTGACTCCGATCCTGATTTCAGGAGGTTGAGGAGATCGTGGAGATTTTTCGTATAAAATCAAATTTTATCAAAATCATTTTGATGGTTTTTTTAACGTCTAGTTTGCAAGGATGTTTCTTCTTCGACTTTTTCAAAAAGGACAAAAGCTCTGGATCTGACCAAGGTGCTAGCGATCCAAGTGTTGTGCTTGGCCAGAGTTTAGGTGACCGAGCCGGCGGCATCGACGAGGAAGCACTCGAAGCTGTTTATGCGATTACGACCACTCAGGCGCCTGCAGCTATCCGACCAGACCCAGATCTTTATGCAAGACGACTGCTGCTTCAGTACCGCAGCGAAGGGTCGACAGTCGCCCGACAGATTGGCTCGGTAGAAGATTATCGTGAGCTCCTCGGAGGGGCGAGTCAAGATTTTCAAAAGGTACCTCAAGAAGAATACGATGCAACTTCTCTACTGGCGACTCTGCAAGTTACCGAGGTTATTTGCGAAGGTCTTGTTGCTCCCAACAGTAGCGAACATCCTGGTTGGGAAACGATTTTACCTGCTGATGCGAGTGATTGGGTGACTAATATCCGTTACCTTGCCCAACGTTTTTTAGGCAAACCAAGCGATGAAATTGATGGAACTATTATCGATAATCTTAAGGCGATTATGGATGACTACAACGGTAGTTCTTCTTATTCGCTGGCAAGCTATGTGCCGGTTTGTGCGACCTTGTCGCTCGATGCCGAAGCGGCTTTTTTATAGGATCAATAGATGCGGGTTAGTTTACAACATGCTAAGCGACTCAAAGTCTGTATGACCGCAGTTACTCTTTTCATGACGAGCTTTCTGACCAGTGATGTTTTTGCAGATCCTAATTACAAGCGCGCACTCAAAAGGGCTTCTTATTTGCTCAACGCAAAGGTCCCGACAGATGATGACTTTTCATCTTACTCCAGCAGTGAGAGTGCCTACCGCCAAGGGATTAGAGATTTTGTCAATAATGAAGAATTTTACGATTCGATTATGCGCTATCACGAGCGTCTATTTGGGATTGGTCTTCCAACAGAATACCTCGATGAAGTCATAAGAAACGATTTGGATAATAAGGCGACCAAGTTTGCAAAGATAAACTGCGATACAGAAAATGGTCGACTGATCTGTTACTGGTCGAGTGCCGATCAGAGATCTAAGGTTAGTTCCTGTCCTAAGTCCTGGGAAAAAGCAACGACACCTTTTTGGTATCCAGGTATCGTTGCTTGGGTTTGCCCATCTGTTCTCGACGTCTGTGGTAACGACCTCAGTCGCTGCTTTGTTGAATATCAAAACGAAGATATTGCCAAAAATAGTGAACTCGGAACAACTGAGTCGTTTGATTCTCGCTTTTCGGTAGTCAAGTCACTTGCTAAACAGTCTGCTGGACTCGCTACGGCCATTGTGGTTGCAAATTACCCATACCACAATGTGCTGCAATCAGGTCTTACCGCTGTCGATGGTGCGATTGCCCACTTTTACCGCCAACAGCATCACTTCGATCTCGACAAGCTCAATCTATCGAGTGAATTGATCAATCTTGTCGAAACGATTCCTCTGACAGACACCCGCTTTAAATTAATCAACTTGGGAACGGAATACTCTTCTGGTGGGGTGATTTCGACCTTTGGCTTCCTCAGGCGCTATGAAAAAAATCGTACTCGTGCCAACCAGCTGTATGAAAGGCTTCTTTGTCGACAATTTACCGCTGAATTACCAAGAGTCTTTCCGCAAGATCCAGGCAATCTCCGTGAAACACCCGGATGTGAAGGTTGTCATGCAACCCTAGACCCACTTGCAGACTTTTTCGCTGCATGGGGCGAAGGTGGCGATCTCTACCAAGGCGAGCAAAGCAGTGTTGACACGATTTTCAATAATCAAGCTGGGAATAGTGTATATGATCTCGCTGAAATTATTCGTAACGATAATGCATTCGCGACCTGTACAGTTGAAAATGTTTGGCAGTGGTTGATGGGACGTGATTTCTACAAGGAAGAAGCGGACCTGCGCGCAGGTCTGACCAATTATTTTGTTACGACTAACTTTAGTTTTAAAGAACTTGTTTATGCACTCGCGACCCACTCAGCCTTTATTGAAGGAAGTCGTTCCGATGCAACCGTTGGTGATCCGTTAGAGGATCCACCTCTTGGCGAGCCACCTGGCGGCGGAGAGCAAGCAGAGTGCGAACCAGATGTTAGTTTTGCTGATGATATCGAACCGAATATTGATCAGTGCACAAGCTGTCACAACAGTAATTCCGGCTCGCGCCAAGATTTAACCACAGAAGACCAGTGGCGTACCTGGGGGTCTCAAAATGTTTCTTTAATGGCTTCCGGTAACATGCCGCCAGGACAGTCTGGTCCGCCAGTTATTGGGCCTGTTTATGAGCTAAAAGAAAAAGTCAGATGTTGGTTGGAGCAACAAGAATGAGTAAAAACAAAAAACCAACGCAAACTTTCGAAACCGCAACAACGCTTTGTTTGCCAAGCGAGATGCAAGAGTTTAGCCGCCGTAGTTTAATCGCAACAGGCGTTAGTTTCAGCAGTTATCTTTGCCTTAAAAGGCTCTTTGCTCCAGAAAAACTCTACGGTCAAGATGGCCAGGAAGATTACCCTCCCCAACGCAAACTTGTTTGGATAAACATGCGTGGTGGGTGGGACATATTAGAAGTGACCGATGCTAAAACAGGATCGACCTCTGGTATCGATATGATCTATGACTGGGGAGCAGCTCATCAACTAGCTGGTTCTGCAAGCGATGTTCGTCTTGGACGTTGGTTACCAAATATGGCCGCGATTGGCCAGGATCTGCTGATGGTGAGAGGGCTGGCGATGGGAACAACATCTCACAATGCCGGATCCGTTTATATGGACACAGGAATTTTGTCAAACAGCGGTAATGTTAACGCGGCTTCAATACCGTCAATCGTCGCTTCGGAAGGAACCGCAACTGTACCCATTATTCAGCTTAATGGCGGCGCCGACCCACAGACCGATCGTGGTCTCCTTAAGAAAGTCTCGGTTGTACGCGCTAATAATCTGCAATTGTATCGCTCGATGTATCCTACGACGGATGATGCGATTTCTCGTCGAATCTCAATGTTGGATTATGTCAAAAATTCCATTACAAGACTGCAAGATGAGGTCGGCACAAACGATCGTCTTTCCGGAATGGCAGCAGCCGAGGAAAAGATAAGAAAACAATTCAATGATAATGTCGGTAGCAAACTTGTTATCACAGATGCTGAAAGAGCCGCTTTCACACAAGGCGCTCCTCAAAACCTCAATCGCGGCATGGCCGAGTCTTTTGCTTTAACTCAAAAACTGATTTCTGAAGACTTAGTGAATTGCGTCAATCTTGGAATCGGTGGATTTGACACTCATTCTAATCAATCAGCATCTCTTGAGAGAACCCTAACGAATGTCGACTTTGTTGTTTCTAGTTTGGTCTCTGGATTGCGGGCAGCGGGTAAACTCGATGAGACGCTTATCGTGCTCTATTCGGACTTTGGACGAACCCCAAAGATCAACAACTCTAATGGTCGTGATCATTGGCCGGTGGGCAGCGCAATTATGATTGGTGGAGGAATCCAAGGAGGACGTGCAGTTGGTGGCAGTGATGATAACTTGCGTGCAGAGAGTATCAATATAACAACCGGCGAAATCGACGGAAATGGTGAGCAGATAAATCCTACCCATCTTGGTGGGAGTGTTTTAGAGTTAACATTAGGAAGCGGTTACTTAACTTATCGCCCTTATTTGCAAAGTATACCGGCGTTGACGCGCCTCAAAAATAGCTAAGGAACTTGCACATGGTACAAGGACGTTACCGTGGTCTCAACATCGCTACATTGATCATTCTTAATCTGTTCTTTATGGAACGGCTTTTTGCTGATTCATTCATTGAAAGAATGGTTATGCAAGCGACCGACGCTGCTGGAGATCACTTGTTTCTTGTCAATCCAGCGACAGCATTACCCGGTGCATTAAAGGGAGAAGTCTTGATCGATAAAGGCACCTACAACAATAGATTCAAACAGACGAGCAATAATGGTCAAGTCGAGCAGCAACAAACAGAATCTACGAATGATTATTTGGCCGTTGCTATGATGACGAATGTTGGAGCTGGTCTTGGTCTCGGTATTGATCATCAAAGGAACTTCCACGAGACTACCAGTAAAGAACAAGATGGCGATCGGGATCACATTGAGACACGATCCAGTCAGATTTCTACAGCAAGGGCGGTCGTAGAACTGACCGAGACCCTAAAAGCTGGAATTTTGATTCGGTTTATGGAAGTAGAATACAACCTCATCGGTAGTTTCAATGTTGGCACTAACACGACAACCAACTACAAAGGATCGCTGTTTGGTAGTGGAGGAGGGCTTCACTTAAATCTTAATAATTTCTGCGCTGGTGCTGCTTATATTCCCCCGTTAAAGGGGAAAACAGAGGTGTTTGCCGAGGAAAAGATTCTCACTCAACCTGGAATTGCTGAGATAGCAGTTGCTTTTGGACCAGAAAAATGGATCGGCGGATTTAGCTACCGTAGGTGGATTCACAAGGAAGACGATCGTCATGCCGGAACGACTTTGAATGATAATAACCAGTCGGAAGTCAGTCTCTTTGGCCTAGATGTGGAACAGACGACAATTTTCCCTTTAAATCAACTACAAATCGGCATGATCTATAAAATTTCGCAAAAAACGCGGCTAAACTTCAGTTTATCACGAGATACCGTTGAGTTTAATTTTGATCCTGTGGTAAATTTACCAGGAGACAATACTGAAGAAAAAGAAACTTACACTTATAACAAAGCTATCGCTGTGATTGTGCTTAACAACGATAGGTTTGATGTACAGTTTGGTGTGCATTATCAACCAAAGGATCACGAATTCACTAATGATAATGGCGCAAAAGTCAGCTTTTCGGGAAGTCGGAGAGACTTTTTTGCTGGTGTGGGAGGGAGTCTTTAACATGACATATCTCAAACACCTTAGTTACCCCATCTTTGCAAGTTCTTATTATTCTAATCCTTTACAATCGGGAGGTGTGTATGAGGCGGACGCTTGTCTTAAATGCAGGCTACGAACCCTTACAAGTCGTCAGTTGGCGGCGGGCGATGGGCTTAATATTCTCCAGTAAGGCCGAAGTTGTATCCGAATATTCAGAGACAGTTTCTACGATTTCTACTTCCTATACTCTCCCTTCCGTGATTCGCTTAAATCGTTACATAAGAAGATCAAAAAGATTTGGATTTGTCTCCTGCAGCAGAAAAAATGTGCTTTTGCGTGACAAGTATCAATGTCAATATTGCGGGGTTTACTGCAAGCCATCAGCAACGACCATCGATCATGTCATCCCGAAATCTAAAGGTGGAGATTCGAGCTGGGAAAACCTAGTAACAGCATGTGCCCATTGTAACCGCAAAAAGGGCAATAAGCTTCTGCCGGACCTCGGAATGAACTTAATAAGGAAGCCACGCCGTCCTGGTTGGAATGATCTTGTCAAAGACTCTCAAAAAGAGATATCAGATGATTGGATGACCTACATCGAGTACATAAGTTAACTTTTCTGGCGTTTTTTCTGAGCTTAACTGGCCAGGAACTTTTTAAGATCTTCAAATATTTGAAGAGCTTCTTCTTTATCTTCTAGTTGCTCCGGTTTGACCTGAATTGCCAGACCAGGAACATCAAAAGTAATAGCACTGAGGTCCTCAAGCTTTCTCTTGACACTGAATGTCTGCACCGGATTGTCAAAGCCTTTGACCTGGATTTTATCTTTTCTTTCACACCTAAATTGATCTTTGACCAACATATAGGTTTCCATACTAATTAAGATCTCATCAGGTGAACAAACCCGGCTCCTTTCAGTTGATGATAGCGGTCAAAGACAAGTCGCCTTTCAAAACTGTCGCCGATCTCAAAGGAAAGTCATTTGCTTTTGGTGATAAGGCTGCACTTTTGCAAAGAGCGGTGGTTGTTGGTTCAGGAATCGGTCTTGAGGAATTTGGTGACTATAAGTTTATCGGTCACTACGACAATATTGCGCGTGGTATCTTTAGTGGCGACTTCGACGCGGGTATTTTAAAAGATACAAAAGCCTTCGCTTGGGAGAAGAAAGGGCTTCGTATTCTTTACGCCTCCGACCAGCTTCCCCCTTACAATATCACTGCTCGTAATGGTCTAGACGAAGCGACTTATGAGAAGATCAAACAAGCCTTTTTAAAGCTAAAACCCGACAATCCAGCACATAAAAAAGTGATTAAGGCACTGTCGATAAAGTACAGTGGATTTGTCGAAACTTCTGATAATGAGTATGACGTCGTCAGGCGGCTGATCGAGCCTTTCAACAAATAAAAAAAGAGCTCTTGTGAGCTCTTTTTATTGATATCTGCTAAAGCAAGATGCCGTACATTAACTGGAAGTTTGTTTGAGCATGGCTGATCTTGCTGCCGGTGTCTTTGTTTTCACTGGTCGTTTCAAAGGCTCGCACAACCGAAAAGTCTACCGCTTGTGTTTCAGCAATAGCATAGCCAGCACCTGCTGTAAGATGATTCTCAACGGTAGCCGGGAAGAGGATATTGACTTTACTGTCAGGGACCGGATTATTGGCGACATTCAAACCTGCTCTCAAAGCAAGTTCAGGCAAAACCATATACTGTGATCCTAACTGAAAGACCGTTTGGTCTTCCCACTTTTGCTCCATTTCAAAGTCAATCTCACCGTATGTATCGCTCTTGTAGGTCATTTTGAACTTCTCCATGACGCTTGACCAAGCGATGTGTTTTACGTCAAAGACAAACAGCCAGTCGGCCACGCCTGAATAAGCTGCACCGAATGCATATTGAGCTGGCCACTGGAAGTCTTTTACCTTGATTTTTCCAGCATCGAGGAAGCCTGCGGCCGGTACTCGCATGACTGCATCGCCTTCCATGTCAGAAAGGAAGGTTTGGGAATGGTAGCTCAAGCCAAGATTAAGCTCTGGCATAACCTTGTAGACGACACCAAGCTTTGCGCCATATCCTGTCGATGTCGCAGCTCCCGCCATGTCATCGCTATCGTTAAACTCGATAACAGCATGAGATCCCTGGGGCAGTTGTCCAAGTCCTTGCAAGACTTGACCCCATTGATCCGAAGATCCTGTGACCATTCCCCCAAGCATTTGAGTGGAAAGGGCCATGCGTAAGTCCATATTTGCTTGCACGTAGTCAAGCGAGCCACCGACAGCGATGTCGTCGTTGATTTTGTAAGCAGCTGGTATGATCAGGCGTGCGACACCTACTTCCGAGCGAATATTCTTTTCCCCGAAGGTAAGGCTGGGGTTGTCATATTCAGCTCCCATGCCGCCTTGGCTAAAAACTCCAATACCAACGACGTAGTTTTGATCTTTAAAGCCATACCCAAAGGCTGGCATCACAAAAAGGTCACTGCTCGATGTGTCCTTAACCTTGCTGCCGTCTGGTAGTGTCTGTTCGACTTCAATTTCCGGTCCTAGAGAGCCGACCGCAATGTTTAAAAGATGACCATCTTTACCCAAAGCGAGAGTAGCGGGGTTGTTCATCATTGCAGCAAGGCCATTGTCAAAGGCTTGCGATGCACCACCCATACCGGCCGCGATAGGACCGTAACCTTCAATGTTCATGCCGTTGGTTGCCAACAAAGGGCTTGCGAAAGCTAAACTCAATACGGGACTTAGTAAATGTTTTAAACGCATATTTGACTCCAATCCTCAATCTTTCCATGTTTTGGACTTGAGTTATACTTTTTAAATGAGACTTTTTGAAGTCTTATTAGTTTTAATTGGATTCAATTTTGCGTGACCCAGCGTTCGATCCAGATCGATTCAGGCTTTTGAAAGCCAGGCAGAGAAATTCCGCTAACTTTTTCGCTGACAAAAGCATTTTTTGCATGAAAGTACAGGGGGATTGCCGGTAGATCTTCAAGATAGTGCTTTTGAATGGTCGCAAGAATTTTCAAGCGTTTTTCACGATCGATTGCTGCCTCAAAGTCCTCTCCTAATCGGCCGACTTGCTCATTTAACCAAGACCCTGTGTTCTCACCTTGATAATCATTGCGAGTCGAGGGGATACTGCGAGGGTCAAACATTCCAAGGGAAGGAGTTTCTACGGACATGCGCCATGCGAATAGAATCATACCTTCGTATTGCGCCCTCTGCATGATTTTTTGAAAAAATATATCCTGCTGAGTTTTTTTAATATTGATGTTAATTCCAATCTTCTGCCATTGATTTTTTAGGTATTCAGCAATCATTTCACGGGTTGGCGAGTTGTCCGGAATATCTAAGTCGAGTGTTAAGGCTTTGCTGTTTTTATATCGCAGGCCATCTTCTGCAAGTTTCCAGCCTGCCTCTTCTAAAAGTGCTGTAGCTTTTGCCTTATCGCTAGCAGGTAGGCGTTCTTCTTTGATGGCGTATGGATCTTTGGGATGAAGAAAGCTATTGGCCAAAATCCCCTTAATTGTTTTCACTCGTGTCATTAAGTCGTTACGATCGAGACTAAGAAACAGGGCTCTTCGGACTTTTTTATCGTTTAAAATAGGATTGCGAAGGTTGAAGTTTAGATGTTCAAAGTCAATACTGTCAGAGATGATTCTTCTGATCTGAGAACTGGAAGTTGTTGAAGTGATGATTTCATTGATTTCATGAGCTTCATCGGTTCTCAAGCCAGCAGCTGCGATAACATCTACTCCGCCTTCTTTTATGAGGCGAGCCGAGCTTTGACGGCTGAGACCTTGTTTGATACGGATTTCTTTAATTTGTGGTTTTTTACCATAAAAAAACAAATTTTCTTTCAAGTCTACGCTTGTGCCATTGTTGAAAGATGCAACGATATAAGGGCCAAAATACAGTCCGGGATGAGCGCGGTTATTGCGGTAGAGACTTTTACTTAAGTATTCGTTGATACTACCTTTACTTCTTTTCCAAATAGGTTCTTCAAGATGACGGGGGAGAAGGCGAAAATCCTCAAGCAAAGTGAAGCGGAAGTTAACCGACTTGAAGTAAACGACAAATTGTTTGGGGTTGTCACGATTAACTTTAATGTTTTCGATTGACTGGTAAAGCTCTTTATTAACTGTTGGGAAATCCTTTTTGGTAGCAAGTTGCCAGGTGAACTTAAAGTCGTGACCAGTGATCTCTTTGCCATCTCCCCAATGGGCTCTACTATTAATTTTCCATTGGACTTCGAGTTTCTTAGGGCGCGCTTTTTTGTTTGTGATAATGACTTGGTTGTTTTTTGAAGATGGTAGGCTTTCACAGAGATCACAGGCTCTTGTCCAATTGCTGTTGAGTGTCGTCAGACTACGAGCGACGCAAAAGTAGAGAAACTTGCTGTAATCATCATCGATAAGTAGCGGATGTAATTCTTGAATACGGCTCGATAAAGCAATGGTCAGGCGCGCATCTGTCTGAGAATCAGCCTGTAGAGCATCCTCAGTATAAAGCGAAAGAAGTTGAAAACAAAGTAATAACGAGACGATCTTTATAAACTTCAAAGCTTGAGCCTCCTTTGTTCAGTAAGCCACTTTATAAGTCTTACCGCAAGGTATTCTTGGCGCTCCTTATCGATCACACTTACATGCTAAAATAAAGTGTTGGATATCATGGTCGATAAATACTAAGGCATTGACAGACAAGAGTTTCAGGAGGGCGTCCTTGCTACAGGCGCGAATGATATTTGCATTTTTGCTAGTCATCGGTTGGTTGGCGATCAGCTCGGTTTGCATGGCGGGCGCATCTAAGACGCTGCTAAGTTGGGAT
>CAZBDM010000028.1:0-216 GCA_964490675.1 uncultured Oligoflexales bacterium | reverse complement strand
TGTCTCTGGAGAAAGTGTCGAATTTAAACCAACTCCTGGGAAAAGGTTTGAGGTCGATCTCAGCAATGATCGCTACCAGCAACTTCCTTTAGAGATCAGACAAAATCCTGAGTTAGCTCGTATCGCACTTAGTCATTTTATGGTGAACCCAAAGCCACTCGACGGTGGAGTTTTTGGTAAGGTTGGTCAAACCAATCTTTACGTCGGCCTCAGACA
>CAZBDM010000027.1:11622-17483 GCA_964490675.1 uncultured Oligoflexales bacterium | reverse complement strand
ACAATCAGAGTCTAAAGATTCTCTTTCGTGAAACACTTGATCAAAGGTCTTACTGGGTTTTGTGGAATAAAACTGGATCAACCTATGCCGATTTAGCGAATTGGCCACGAAGCAATAAGCAATTTACCGTATCGGATGCCAATTATTTTGTCGTGGGTGATAATCGAGATAATTCGACCGACTCACGCGTTTGGGGTACGGTACCACGTCATCTCATCATAGGGCGTGTTGAAGGAGTCTTTTTTAGTGTTGCAGAGGAAGGCGGCTCCTTCTTTGGACTGCGCCTCGATCGCTTCCTTCTCTCTCTGAACTTTAATTAGCCGATCGTGAAAAAACACCTAATTGCGGCGTTGTCACTTCGAATCGGCATCGTCGTTTACCCTATTTTCTTGCAAGTCTCAAGACCACACATCACATGTGGTCTATTTCGACAAAGGAACTTTTAAAGAACTAGAGTAACCTACTGACATTTGATAGCGTGGGTTTTGACAATTCCCGTCAACACTTCAGTCAATCCTTCCATTGTCGCACCTTCGACGATCAACTTCTTACAGTTTTCCTCACAAAGAGGATCAACCTTTGAAGCAACCTCTTCCGCAAGACCTTTTATGTCAGCGAAGTAACTGTCAAAGTCATCGTACGATTTTTGATCGTAATAGTGACGGTCTTTTTCTTTGAGGAATTTGGCATCCCATTCGAGAAGGGTCTTTTTGTGAACACTAAGCCTCTTGTCTCGATCAGCTTCACTTTGTATATAGACCGTAACAACCTTGATACCTTTTGATTTAAGCTCGTCTGCTTTTGCCTTTGCCAAAGATGGGTCTTGATCTGTCGGCTCGGCATCGGTGACAAGAATCGCCATTTGATTTTTGATCGATTCAGTTTCCACTGTGCCAAAGACATCTGCAGCAGCTGTCATGGCTGAATTGTAAGGCGTGTTGCCATACGGGAAGTAAGTGAAGTTCATGATGTCTTCAACTGCTTTGATATCATCAGCACTTGTCTCAAACCAACCTTTCGACCCCTCTCTAGGGTTTCTCTGTAAGGCTTCGTCGTTCTCATCCGTTTCTTTATCAAGTGAGAACTTAGTGATGGCGATCTGACTATCAGCATTGTCTTTAATGACGGCGTTTTCAGCAAATTCTTTCAAGACTTTATAAGCTTCTACTACGGCTTTTTCTCGGTTTGTTTTGTCGTCTTCGTCTTGACTACAAGTATAGTGAAAGCCGTCGGGGTCGTCTGGATTAAGATCTTTTCTATCGGTGCAATCAGTATCTGCGGTCGACCCTGAGTTATCGATCATAAATGCTATATTAGCACCAATGGCAGCCTCACCTTCATCACAGGTAAGGGAAGCTTCTTTGACGGTAAAATCACATTTTGTTTGATCACCGTTGTCTTTTTCAAGATGAACCTCATAGTCACCTGGGGTGTAAACAACCAAAATGTTTGGATCACCGTTACTGCGAACCCAGTCGTCTTCTTGTCTCTTTAATTCTGTTGAAGGGGTTTCTTTTCCCTTTACGGTTTGCTTAAGCATACCGTTATAGCCTTCGGCCTTCACAATGACTTCTGCTAAGATACCCGACCTCATAGAAGGAGGTTTAACGGAACAGGAAAACTCACGATCAATTGGTTCACTCTCGACAACAAAGTCACAGGTAGCTTCGATGTTTTCTACTTCAGGGAAGCGAAACTGCAAACTATGACTACCAGCTTTTTCAACTGTAAAAATGGCTTCTCCGCCCTCAATAGCAAAGATAGACACATCGTCTTGGCCGTTCTCTTCTTTGATCCATGTGACGCTACCTTCTAAGGCTTCGTCATTGATCACAGTTGTTTGAACAAGATTTCTTGTGACATGACCAGCTGCAGTTAAAGTAATCTTGATACGATTACCTACGCTATAAGTATCAAAATCAACTTTACAGCTCACTTCTGCATCTAATTCGGCAGCTTGGCTTTCTTGAAAATTCGAAGTTTGGGATTTTTTAACGTCGGTACAGGAAACGAGAAAAATAAATGGGATGAAAAGCGCATAGAGTCGGAACATGGTAGCAACCTCAATAACAACGGGAACAATAGGGAAAAACAAGTGGATGAATATGTGGAGCGCTAGGTACAGCAGTACCTGCTGTTAAAGTACAATAATATTTTTTAAAAAACAAGTGTATTTTATAATTAATTTATGTTTTTATATTAAATTTTAAATTTTTTATGTAAGTATGCACAAATACTGCATATATTCAGCTCTGCTGCATTCTAATCAAACGTCTTTGCTGTTTGCCTTACAGGAGAACGAGTCCCTTTCCACTCCAAAGGCTTCATGTACAGATATTAAATTATGGCACTTAAGTGGCTGCTATTTATAGAGATTTACCGGCCTAATCATGGTCTCCATTACCCATACCGATAAAAAATTAGGATGTTTTTATTGGAGTGGATTTATATGATGGTGAATGCTGTATCTGTGCTCTGCTTTTTTTTAGTTTTTCTTTGTTCTTGCCAAGTTGAACAGACAACTTCAACAAGAGATCAATCAAAACAATCGTCTTCAGCAACTGCTGAGCAAGAAGCATTGAGTCATAAAAACACTGTAGATACCCAAGAAGCAAGCAAGCAACCGAACAATCTCGATATTGCTGGCAAGAATCTCGATATTGCTGACAATGGTGATAGTGAAGGGGCTGTTAAAGAGCTTCTTAAAGATAATTCTGAATTGGAGGAAGAAGAACCTGAGCAAATTCAAGCTAATGAAAATCGCCCTCCCTCCACAACCGAAGCATCAAACGATGCTGAAGACAGTAACAAACAAACCTTGGCGAATTATCAAGGCAAAGGCTGCTCGTCATGCCCAGCGGGAACAGAAAAACTCAAAAACCACGAAGATCTATTTAAATTCTGCAAAATTCCCAATGCATACAAAGGAACCCATAACGATTGGTCGAGAGCCAAGCGGGGACTTTTACCTTACGTGACTAAAAATCAAATGGCAGGCTTCGTTGATCCACGAGGAGCTCTTTGTGAGGTCCTAGACACAGATAAAGTCTCGTGGATGATTATTCCAGCAAATAAGTGACAATGAAAACAGCTTATTAAAGCTTAAACCGTAAGCTGCAAACAGCCAGAACCATTGTCATCCCCTTCTTGAGCGCAATCTTAATTGTATTGATAAGTAATATATACTTCCTGCGGATTACGATCCTTACTTAAAATATTAGAATTCCCTACGTAAGAAACCAGTCTTTTTGTCACTTTGTCGTAGACGGTTTCGGCGTATGGGGCGATAAGGCGCAAAAAGAAATTATCTACTTCAAACCTGATTCTAAAGTGGTTCTCCACTTGTTTTTGATCCACCTTTCTTAGCCTAATTCCAATCTTCATTAATTGACTAGGAAAGACGAACGGTGTCGAAACTTTATTACCGTTTTCAAGATCTTCAAAGTGAGAAATGATTTTGTAATTGAGGCCTTGGCTGGCAACCAAACCTGGCTCAGGCTCGAGCTCTTCTTCTTTCCATGTCTTACCCCCGTCTTCGCTGCGCTTGACGATCACCTTACCTCCTTCAAGATAGGTTTTTTCTTGGTAGTTTAGTCGTAAATCGACGAAGTCAACATTTGGCAAGAAAGGATAGTTTTCGTTCGAATAATCACAAACGAGAGTGGCGATATGATTGTTTTTTGAATCGAAGTATTTAGTCGTCGATGAAAGTACTTTGCCATCTTGAGATTTTTTGATCTCGTGAGTCTCTTTGTAGACGATCTTCTTGCGGTCCTTACTGTCAAAAGCTGTGCCACTAAACGTCTCCAGCACTTCAGAAAATCCTTGAGATGAAAATGCCATGATTGAAAAAATAACAAACAACGAAACCTTAAGCGCTTTCATTGGTCAAATCCTCCCTAAATCCACTGTTTATGATGATACTTTCTGGTTTTTTGCTAAGAAATAAAAGAATTAAGGCTCCACCTATAAAAAAGCCACCAACAACAAAGCCAAAGACTTCACCAATGAGAGTCGCCTGGCCTGCTGTAGCAGAATTCCCTTGAAAGCCTATTAGTTCGAGGAAAAACCCAACCGCACTGATAGAAACAGCGCGACTAAATTTCTCTCCCATCTTCATAAAACCGAAGTAAAGCCCAAAAACACCCTTATCCTCGGTTTTGACACCCTCTTTCGGCGTAGCCAGTTCGACAACAATAAGATCGAAGAGCAGAATACTACCGACTAAGATACCTCCAAGAACCGCCATAACCATCGGCCCAATAATTGACTGCTGCGGCATAAACGGATAAGAAATACAAGTCAAGACACCCAGAAGTATTGTTGCAAAAGCCAAGATTTTCTTCTTGTCGTACTTTCTCGAGATCTGTACCCATCCCACCACTGACAAAGTAAAAACGATAAGGAACACAGCAATTATTCCCTGAGTTTCTGAGTCGCTCAGAGCCAAACGGTATTTGTAGAAGTAAATTGCCAAAGCTGCATTGATTGATTGTCCGATGGTCGCAACGACAAAAGCGATAAATAAGGTAAAGAACTCTTTGTCCCTAAAAACAAGGGCAAAGCCTTTTAGAAAATGATTCAGTTTCTGTGGCTGATGGCTTGAAGCATGATCAGCGACAAAACCTCGACTCCGCCTTTTCAACTGCAAAAGAAAAGGTAGAGAAAAGATCGGTATCAATATCGAACAGACAGCTGCTACCGAACCATAATCGGTAACAACGAAGTCGTTAAAGAATGCTTTTCCTAAAAACATAGCGAGGGCCAACGAAGCAATAACGGTACCGAGATTGCCGAAAATGAGTCGCCAACCAAAAGCCGCTGAAGCTTGCTTTTTGCCCTTGAAAAGATGACCGCCTTCGCCAGCGTAAGGAATTGCCAAAAGACTCATACCGGTGTTGGTCGTAATGTAAACGAGAGTCAAAAATATGAACTTTGCCATCGTTGACTCAAAAAGCGGTGGAGAAAAGAGAAAAAAGATACCAAAACTGAGCACCACCACCCCGATCAGCATCAATAAAAGTCCGCTCCCTTTACTGCTCCGTAATCGGTCTGAAAGTCGTCCAATAAATGGATCGTTAAGAGCGTCCCAAATGACACCCAGAGCGATAGCAATAGCAGCGTAAGCAGGATCAAGTTTGACTCGGTCGGTGTAAAAAATCAGAAGATGAAGTCGAATCAGGATTTCGGCGAATGCAAGCCCCAGCTGGACCATCCCAAAACTAACCTGCTGAGATTTGGATACTTGTGCACTCATCGCTAGAATTTCCTCGTCAAACAAGACTCTGATTCTTACTTTGTATAAATATTCCTAAAATCTTCAGGCGGTTTTTATACAAAGATCGCCGGGTGTTCATCGGCGGTTTTAAAAAGTTTTTAAATATTCGAAAAAATCTGCAAATGAATGCAGGTGTACAACTCCGTTTACCCCCTCCGGAGCCCCATCACCTCCGACGATCATAGGGATCTTGTCGGGGATCATCCGTCTTAGCTCGACGAGTTGTTTACGTTTTTCTTCGAGAGCTCCAAACTGGGACATGGTGATTGCAACACAGCTACATTCACTGGCGACACAGGCTTCGAGGATAGATGCTAGAGGGGTTTCACTGCCGACAAACAAGACTTTAAAGCCAGCCCTCACCGCACAAAGAGCACAAAGCTGGAGGGCAAAACTATGAGACTCGCCCGGCATCGCAGCAAGCAGGATTGTCTTATCGGAACTAGACAAACTATCGGTTCGCCACTTTGACATCAGAAAACCGTGCAGAACGTGGGAGGCAAGATGTTCTTGCGAGATGGAAAGCTCTCCACGCTCCCAAGATTCGCCCATTTTTTTCAGAAAAGGGATCACTCTGAGATCA
>CAZBDM010000027.1:0-11612 GCA_964490675.1 uncultured Oligoflexales bacterium | reverse complement strand
AGATCAATAAAATCGAGAAAAGAAAGCTGCATCCAGTTGACCTCAAGAGATTCTTCGAAACTATTGTCATCCCAGTTTTTGATGAAGCTAAGCCAAGCTTCCGGTATGTGACTGATATCAACTGAAGTAGCGCGGTTTTTTTTAATCGTATTGAGTCTTGATAAAAGATCGTACTTATCAAGTGCAGCGATTTTTGACGGCTTTTCGCCGAGCTCGATGAGTTCTTTGACCAGCCGTAAGCGACTGATCTCTTCCTCATCGTAGCGTCGATGTCCAGATTGTAGCTTTTTTGAAAAAGGTGCCCCGTAACGCCTTTCCCACATTCTCAGTGTAAAAACACTGATACCGGTTAAATCAGCCACCTGACCGATACTAACCAAGTTATTTTTCTGAGTTCCTTTCATAAGCCTAATCTCCGGTTGTTAGATCCGTCACTTCAACTCTACCAGCTTCATCGGCATATGTATAAAAATTTTGACTACTTTCTGCTTTTTTGTATAGAGTTTACCAGACAATTACCTTGTTTTAATTATACACAATTGATTTTACTGGACAAAAAAAATGGACATTGCAATCATCGGGACTGGAATTTCTGGACTTGTTAGCGCTTATTTACTCAGCCGTAAACACAACCTGACAATTTTTGAGGCCAATGACTATATTGGAGGTCATACCAATACCATCTCAGTCCCTCATCAAGGGGGAATCGATCCTGTTGATACCGGGTTTATCGTCTTCAACGATAGAACCTATCCCAATTTCATAAATTTGCTCACCCAACTTGGTATCAAGTACCAACCCACATCGATGAGCTTCAGTGTCAGTTGCCAAGAGACGGGTCTCGAGTACAATGGCACCGATTTCAACGGCTTGTTTGCACAAAGGAAGAATTTCCTAAGTCCAAAATTTTACCGGCTGCTGCTCGGAGTTATTAAATTTAACAAACGCGCCAAGGCTTTTCTTCAAGAAGAAGACAACCAAGCCACCTTAAGTGATTTCATAAGCAGTCATAAAATACCAAGCGACGTCATCAGATATTATGTCATTCCGATGGGAGCGGCGGTTTGGTCAACCGATCCAAAAAAGATGTTCCACTTTCCAGCGAAGTTTTTTCTTCAGTTTCTCTATAACCACGGCCTCCTTGATATCGAAAACAGGCCACAATGGTATGTCATCAAGGGTGGCTCTCAGGCCTATGTCAAAAAGCTAACCGAAGGGTTTTCTCAGCACGTTAAACTTTCGACACCGGTGACAGGCGTAGAAAGAGGCGCAAACAGTGTTACGATTACAACCCGCTCAAGGGAAAAATATAAATTTGACGCTGTTATTTTTGCATGCCACAGTGACCAGGCCCTAGAAATGATCACCGACGCCGATGACAACGAGTTAAGGATTCTTAAGTCCTTCCCCTACCAAAAAAACATCGCTGTGTTGCACCGCAGTCAAAATTTACTGCCAAAAAATAGACGCGCCTGGGCAGCATGGAATTACCATTTGATAAACGAGTCACAAAAGCCCACACTAACTTACAGCATGAATATTCTGCAGGAGATTCCTTGGGAGCGTATGTATAACGTCACACTCAATCCGATGGAAAAGATTCCACAACAAGACATCATAAGAACCATTGAGTATTACCACCCCCTCTTTACTGGTGACGGTGTTGAAGCACAAAGGAAACACGCGACGATCAACGGTAAACGCAATTCGTTTTTTGTCGGCGCCTATTGGCGGTATGGTTTTCATGAAGACGGTGTTATAAGTCATCGGCGCTTTCAACCTAAAAAGCATGATTTCAGATACAAGATCTTTCTTGTCTATCTCGACCTTGACGAGCTCGAAGAGCTTGCGTCAAAGACTAGGTTTTTAGGACTTAACTGCTTTAATTGGGCAAGTTTTTTTCGCAGCGATTTCATTGATCCTGAAAGACCCGACCTGAAAGATGCAGTATTCAAGCGCGTCAAAGACGATCTTGGCATTGAATGCAATGGCCCGGTCCGTCTTCTCACTCATATCCGTTACTTCGGATTCATCTTCAATCCGGTAAATTTTTACTACTGTTTTTCTGAAGACGGAGAAACCGTCAAGGCTATCGTTTTAGAAGTCACCAATACACCTTGGGGAGAACGAATTGTTTATGTCGTGCCAGGCAACGGTCAAGCCCACCAAGGAATCAAACATGATTTTAAGAAAGACATGCATGTTTCTCCTTTTATCGACATGAACTGGGACTACCACTGTAGATTTTCGTTTCCTGATAAACGCCTAAACATTCTCATGGATAACAAAAACTCGGCAAGTCACTTATTCAATGCTAGCCTGACAATGAAGAGAATAGAATGGACGGATAGAAACTTCACCAGAATCCTTCTACGCTTTCCTTGGATGACTCTCAATGTTGTTATAGGTATCTATTGGCAAGCTCTAAAGCTTTGGTTGAAGAAGATTCCTTACATTCCCCACCCCAACCCGCATGCAAAAGTAAATGTACTAAAAATATTTGATAGGAGAGCGAAGCGTCATGGCTAGCGTAAGGTCAATTCCATTTACACAAATGAACACGCTTGAGATTTCTAACAGAATTTGTCGAAGTCTCATTCATAGTAAACTACAGAAGCTTAAAAGAGGCTTTATCACCATTAAAGATGAGGAAGGCACCGTCAGTTTCGGACCGAAAGAATCGACTCTAAAAGCTGAAATCAAGGTAGAGGATATGGAGTTTTACCGCCGTGTCGTTAGTGGCGGAACCCTTGGAGCATCGGAAGCATACATGGAGGGGCTATGGAGCTCTTGCCATCTTGTTGAAGTGGTTCAAATCATGACGCTCAACCGCACCTCTCTCAATGCTATCGAAAGCGGTCTGGCAAAAATCAAGCAGCCGCTCCTACAACTTTCTCGACTTCTTCATAGAAATACTAAGAAAGGTGCTCAACAAAACATCGCTGCTCACTATGACCTGTCCAACGAAATGTTTAAAACCTTTCTTGACCCAACCATGATGTACTCTGGCGCTCTTTATACCTCGAAAGACTGCGACTTAAATACGGCCGCTGTAGCCAAACTCGATGCTATCTGTCAAAAATTAAACCTTAAGCCTGGTGATCAGGTGCTCGAAGTCGGGACTGGCTGGGGTGGCTTTGCCCGCCACGCGGCTGAAAACTACGGTTGTCGCGTCACGACCACAACCATTTCCAAACAACAGCACACTTACGCAGCTGAACTCTTTAAGAAACATAAGTTGACCGACCGTATCAACCTTCTTTTTAAGGACTACCGTGATCTTTCCGGTAGTTACGATAAGGTCGTTGCCGTAGAAGCGATCGAATCGATCGGTGCTGATTTCCTTACAACTTTTATGAAGAAGCTTTCCGATCTATTAAAACCGACTGGTCAACTTTTTCTACAAGCGATCACCATCAACGACCAAGAGTACGACCGCGTCGTAAAAGAAGTCGACTTCATCAAAAAGTATATCTTTCCAGGCGGATTTCTGCCTTCAGTTACCGGTATCACAGATACAGCGACAAACCATACCGATCTAACTATGTATCAGTTAGACGATATCACGGAACACTATGCGAGAACCCTACTTGATTGGCGAAAGAACTTCTTTGACAACATAAAAAGAGTGAAGGAGCTTGGCTTTGACCAGCGTTTTATTCGTATGTGGGACTATTACTTTTGCTACTGTGCCGGTGGCTTTTTAGAAAGAGCCATTCGTAATGTTCATCTTGTTTTTGCAAAACCAGATTACAGAAATACTTAAAGGAGGGACTCCGGTGAATTTCGCGTTTCAAATGGCTGAACAGGGAATGATTCCAGACTTTATCGAAAGCTACGGGATCAAAAAACTTTTAGAAACTCGTCTCCTTGAAATTGAACAAGAAGGAGGTGCCGAGGCTGACAAGGTCATAGTTCCTAAACTGTTGCAGTCTCCCATTGCCATCTCTACGGAAAAAGCTAACCAACAACACTACGAAGTCCCCGCTCCCTTTTACGAAATGGTGCTTGGTAAAAACCTTAAGTATAGCTGTGGATACTGGGAACGCGGAGCGACGAATCTCGATGAATCGGAAGATCACATGCTACAGCTCACCTGTGAGCGTGCTGAGATTAAAGATGGTATGGAGATTTTGGATCTAGGTTGTGGTTGGGGTTCATTAACCCTTTGGATTGCCCGCCAATATCCAAACTGTAAGATACATTCGGTTTCAAATTCCGCTGGCCAAAAAGCATTTATCGACAAACGTTGCCAAGAGTTAGGACTCAACAACGTCACCGTTTTAACCGCCGATATGAATGAATATAGCGCCGCTCAGGCATACGATAGAATTCTATCCATCGAAATGTTTGAGCACATGCGCAACTATCAAAAGCTCCTCTCTAAAATTTCCACATGGCTGAAAGAGGACGGTAAACTGTTCGTTCACATCTTTTGTCATAAAAAAGCATCGTATTTCTTTGAAACCGAAGGCAAAAACAATTGGATGGCACGCAACTTCTTCACCGGAGGCATCATGCCTTCCAAAGATCTCTTATTTAATTTCCAAGACGACCTAAAAATTGAAACGAGTTGGGTCATCGACGGACAAAATTATGAGAAAACCTGCCGCGCTTGGATTGATAAGCTCTATCGAAACCGCAAACAAGTCGAGCAATTATTTGCAAATGTTTACGGCAATGATCAAAAGAAAAACTGGTTTCACCGCTGGCGACTTTTCTTTCTCGCCTGTGCAGAACTATTTGGCTTTGACAGCGGCAAAGAGTGGTATGTCAGCCATTACTTATTTAAAAAAAGCAGATGATTACTTCAATCCTTCCAGATCCTTAGAGCAACCTGGAAGGTTTTCCATCAAAATCTATACAAATCTTCCGATAGAATTAAAAGATGGACAGATCGTTCGTCAATCGAAGGAGATCTGATGGATCTAAACGGAACACCTATTTGCCAAAAATTACTTTCACAGCTTTATTCTCCAATTGTTGACATTGCTAAGAGTTTGCAAATCCTTGATTACGACAAAGATCGCCTCAAAACTATGTTTGTTTCGATGAGTCACTCACTCCCTAAAGAAGTAGAACGATTAAATGAAGCCTTTGCAAAAGGTGATCGCGAGGGTCTTTACTTACACGCAAGCGACATCAAGAAGCTTGCCAGTCAACTGGCCGTTGATCAGATAGGCGTTTCAGCGCAAGCCCTCGAAAATGCCGTTTTTGATTCCCGTTTAACCATAATGGTATGCGAAACCCAAAAACTGAACTGCCTTTGTACACTGTTTCTCAAGGAAACAAAAAACTACCTCAAATTGTTCAGTTAACCTTGTCTACCCAAGACTTGGTCACGCACACTATTGACCACTTCTGCAGCCTGCCCGATAAGATCATCTTTGACACCCAAGTCTTTAAGAGCTGCCCCTAGGTGCGAGACAATAATATCAAAGTGATCTTCATTAAGACCCTTTTCAGAGACAAGCCTTTGATGAGCCTCCTTCATAGCACGCCCACTGTATTTGTTTGGTCCACCTAGAGCCATCGAGACAAAAGATTGTTGCATACGAATCTGTTTACCCATATCAACACCCTCGAAAAAGCCATTGACCCGATCATCTTCAATTATTTTTTTATAAAAAAGGTCGACTGCTTGAGCTACCGCATCTTCTCCACCAAGTTTGTCATAAAGACTCATCTCGAACTCCTTTATTGATCTTGCCTCTATCATATCATTTTTACTCATTCTTTAAGAACTACCTATCGGGAGGATTATCTATAAAGATCTACTAAAAAGTAGGATGAAGAGAGTTAAAGAAATCTAAAATTCCAGTGCTTTTCACTGTCCCACTGAAGGTTTCAGGATTATCACGAGAGTGGCACATCACTTGCTTTTGAGTGCGTGAAAGATGACATCAATTCAACCCATGAGTTTATGTCGAAGACTTCACAAAAACACTTCATTTGAAATAGGGAACTAAGGTGGTCATTTCAGCAATCTTAACTTTTCTTGTAGGCCTAGCATGTATTTGTTTTAAACGTTCTGATGATCAAGATGTATCAGCGGAAATAACGCCAAAATCGCAACCGAGAAAAGACTCAGAAGATTACCGTCAGCAATACTTTTTGCAGCTACATTTTCGTCTGAAGAACTGAAAGAGTTCTCTCTCAAAGAGTTAACTTAATGTGACTGCCAATACTCGGCATTTCTTTGCCGGATGCTACAAAAAACATGACTTTTTCACCGTTATCTAGCTTTGCATCGAGTAAGCTGTAGTAACCTCTAAACTGCACACCCTCCACCTTGGCTGCACAGCCAGTTGAAGCATTCAAATACACTTGCTCTGGCCTGAGAAAGACTTCTTGTCTACCACTGTCAGAAGAAAACACACGATGGTTTCTCGGATCAAGATCTCCCAACGCACAGCTTAAATGATGAGGAGTGGATTGCACTTTAAGAAACATACCGCGCCCGATGAAATCGGCCACTTGACGTCTGCGTGGGTAGTGATAAAGATCCTCAGACGTTCCCCACTGCAGGAGTGCGCCCTCCCAATTTCATCGCCTAAATCAAAAGCATCCTCTTGATTGTGAGTCACAATCAGCGCCGTGATGTTAAGCTTTCTTAACAAGGCTTTCATTTCAAATTTTAGTCGGCTGACAATGGTGGGATCAAGGCTACTGAATGGCTCGTCAAATAAAATCAATGAAGGTTCCGGTGCAAGCGCACGTGCTAGAGATACCCTTTGTTGTTGTCCGCCGGAAAGCTGCTCGGGTTTAACATCGGCAAATTCTAGCATTTCAACTCTCTCGAGTAGATCTTTGCATTTTTTTAAGGCTAGAGCTTTCGGTAAATGATTCAATCCAAACATAACATTTTGCTTAACATCCAAGTGGGGAAAAAGAGCAAAGTCTTGAAAGACGAATCCCATCTTACGTTTTTCTGGCGGAAGAATTTTATCGTTGCTCGAAATAACCTGGTCATTCATGAGGATGCGCCCACTGCTTGGTTGTTCAAAGCCAGCAATACTTCTTAATAAAGTTGATTTACCACTGCCGCTCGGACCAAGCAGACAAACAACTTGCCCTTGTTTAACGGTGAAACTCACCTGATTAAAGGTTTGTACATCGCCGTAGTGATGACTAAGCTGCTCTACTTTGATCAAGTCATTTGAAGTCAAGAGATCATCCTTTGGCGTTTAATCATAAAATATACTGGTAGAAGGCCCAAGATTACTAGTAGCAGAGCTGGTACAGCTGCCATCTCCCATTCCCCTTCACTAGTTAACTCAAAAATATTCGTCGAAAGTGTATCCCATCCAAAAGGACGCGTCATAAGGGTAAGAGGCATCTCTTTCATGCTTTCTACAAAAACCAACAGTGCACCGGTGGCGATACCAGGTTTAAGAAGCGGCAAATAGATGCGTTTAACCCTCCGCCAACCTTTATTACCAAACATTAAAGAAGCTTCATCAAGGCTTTCAGGAAGCCGTTTCATTGCATTGTTGATAGCAGCGTGCATGATGGCGTGAAAACGAATGCTAAGACCCAAAACAACGGCAAATAGAGATCCACTAAGAATAAGACCATAGTTTTCACCAGTCAATAAGCCTAGCAGCACAGTCAAGTGCTTATCAAGCCATGTGAGGGGGATAAAAACAGCCACTGCCAGGACAGTACCAGGAAGAGCATAGCCCAAGGTCGAGAATTGATTACAGAGCTTACTTAGTTTGACGGGATAAAGGCGTTTACCACAACTCAAAAGCACAGCAACGACAAGCATCACGATACTGGACAAAACGGCGATCGAAATGCTGTTGACAATCAATGGTGCGTCTTCTTTTAGAACCGATAGCAGATCTTCTTCAAGACTCCACTGTAAAAGAGCTATCAAAGGAATCACTACCGTGGTCAAAAAAACGATAAGGCACAGTGTAAAGGCGAGCAACTGCCAATGCCGAGCAAGCTTATTTTGCCCGCCGGAGTTAGCTTTGAAGTCCATACCTTCATGACTCTGTCTACTACTAGAAAATTCCCGTAAAAGCACAAAGCCCAAGATAATGGCAATGAGAATCGTCGCTAACTGGGCGGCTGTTTGCAAAGAAAAGAAGCTAAACCAAGCCTTATATATTCCGGTTGTGAAGGTATCATAGGAAAGGATAGATACGGCGCCAAAATCCGCCAAAGCCTCCATCGCGACAAGAACCAAGCCCCCTAGAATCCAAGGTTTGGCGAGCGGAAGACTGATTTTTAAAAAACACGAGAGTGGGCTATGACCTAGTGAACGCCCAACCTCCATTGCTTTGACTCCTTGACTCAAAAAGGCTTGCCTCGTCAACAGATAGACATAAGGGTAGAATGCAAATGACAAAACAAGGATCGCCCCACTTCTTCCTTGAAAGCTAAAATGATCGCTAGCCGAGATCATCCCCAAATAAATCAAAGACTCTAGTAGAAACGAACCACTTTCAAAAAGTCCAGAAAAGATAAAAGCAAAGACATAGGCCGGGATAGCTAAAGGAACAATAAGCGCCCAGCTAAAAAAGCGACGTCCCGGAAAACTCAAAAAAACAGTGACACCCGCTAAACCAACGCCCAAAATGAATGTGAAAGGCAAAACCCCGAGAAGCAGCCAAAAAGAATTAAGGAAATAGCGCGCCAACAAAGTTTGTTTAAGGTGAAGCCAAATCTCACCTGTTTCGTAAACCCAGGAAGAAAATAAAAAGACAATGGGGGTCACCATCACTGCTGCCAAAAGAAACATGGTCGCTAACCATAGTTTACGTTCTAACAAGCACATCTCCCCTCTCCGCCATCGATCACCTTGCCTCGCACCTTAAAGCCGCAATGTTAACCATCTAATTTAATGGTGCTTTCCTCTCACTGCTTGCAAAAAGCTAATGATTTCAATAAGACCCTCCCATAACCCTAATAGGACGGTCTTTATGGCAATAGTCGCTCAATATATCGCTAACTGCATCTTTGTTGCAATCTCTCTATCGGTCTTCCTGTCAAAGCCCCTCTTTGCCGAGCCCATTGAACAAGATTGTTTATCAAAGGGAAACTGCTCTGAAGAAGAAATGTTGCGGTTTCTTGAAGGTGAAGCCCAAAAAAATCCAAATCCGACAGACCAAGAATCTGATCTATTTTTCTTGCAAAGAGAGCTCGTTTATCTTGAAAGACACTTAGAGACCTACAGCTGTAACGAGCCACTGCATATGCAGTTTCAGCACGGCGTTCTTTGTCGAAGACTCTACATTCAGATTACAGATTATCGAGCTCGTATCAACGCAATCGAAGGACAGAAGCCCAATCGACCGCAAATAAGACAGCATTTCGGCCATCGACGGAGTGTTACTGATCCTGCCGTTCCCCCAACAATCCAACGGTTTTTATACCCCGAGACTCATTGATAGCAGTGCGGACCTCCTCGGAGCTTTTTTTGTAGACGCTTTTGACGGCCGTGAATTCTCTTTTTACATTCGCCACTGACGGGAGATGATCGGTCTCATTTAGGTAAGCTAACAGCCGATCGCGGATCGCTTGCCAACTGTCGTGACGGGATTGACTGGCAAGAGAAGTCAACTTGTCAATCTGCATAAGTTTCTTTTTCCGGTGGATCTTAGTGAGCGTTCTGGTAATCAAAGCGAACCATAAAATCGCGATGACGATCCCGATAGCAAAACCCGCACCGACAGCAACCTCCTCAGCTACAGGCCCGAAAGGTTGTACGAAGAAGCCATAAAGTCCGAGTGCTGCTCCCGCTAGGAGTGATAGCAATAAGCCAAAAAAGTTCCACTTCATCCGAAACATCCGTAGACTTTTTGTCAAACTTAACAGAGCTTCAAGGAAGTGCCCGAGACGCTCACTGTGTAATTCGACAAAAGTGGCCAAATGATCGAGCCGGTGACGGGGCGCTTCTTCGACCGTTTCTTTTAGTTCAGAGCGCTGGTTTTCGAGCAAATGAAGAAATTCTTCACCCGGCTTTTCACGCCGATGACCGTACGTTTGAGAGTAGGTCAACAGAATGCGCGGAATATCTTTACGTCCGGTCATTTGCGAAAGATTCCAACAAAGAGTGCCATAGACCCTAAGAAGATCAACCAGGCTCCCACATTCATCGACGCGGTTCAGTACAAACACAACACGGTCTTCAAAGGTGCGTTGCGGCAATGTTTTCCGGAGGCTGTGATAGGCTTCCTGAACGGTACCAGCTTTATGAGGGTCGAACATAACGAGAATGAGATCAGCCAGCTGGGCCAAATCACCGACCACCTGTTGATAGTCATATCCTCGGTCTCTTTCTGAAATCGAATCGAGCATCCCCGGTGTGTCAACTATTGCAAGATTTTTTAAGATCGGTGCGTTGACACGCTTTAAGCGGAAATGGGCAGAAAACCGGCTACCATGCTTTTTGAGAAGCTCGAAAGGATACTGGCGATCATTGAGTAGAACACCGCCATCGCGCTCATCGATCACCCTCAGTGGACCTTGCTCATCCGCTTCTCCGTCAGGATAAGTGATCACTGTAAATGAGTCATCTGTTGGCGCCTGTCCCATTTTTTGGACATCGAGTCCAAGAAACTCATTGATCAAAGTCGACTTGCCTGAAGAGTAATTACCGAGCACAAGCACCATCGGTCGCCATTTGATATTCGACTCCAGAGATACATCGCTATACTGGTATTTAAGGGCAACGGGAGTGAGCTTTGCTTCGACTAAGTCAACGAGTTCCTTGCGCAAAGATTCTAAATAGTTCTGCTGGTATGTGTCTGCCATATTGTACCCTTAAGTCATCGTCATTTTTTTATATTAGGGGAGATGATAAGTTTTATCAGCAAAAACCGTCTTGAGAAGATTGTCGAGCTATGCTTAAACATCTATCACCTATCGGTGACTCAACTACTGACCAGAGGACCTGCTAAACATGGCCATTCATTACCGCAAGGAAGGCGAATCACTCATTATCCTTGGTCAAACTTTTCCTCATAAAGAGCAGATCAAATCCCTAGGTGGGCGCTTTGTTAGAGACCGTAAAGTCTGGCAGATTCGCTATACCGAAGAAAACCAGGCTTCCGTTGAAAAACTTTGTGCAGAGACCGGCGGTGGCTGCTTAAACGCTGACACCAAGGCCACACAAGAACCTGAAATCAATCGTCCGAGCTTTAATCCAGCACGAGGCCTTTCCCTTAAATTCTCGAAAAAACCATCAACACAAGCTAACGGTGGCCCAGAGGGAGCTTTCCCAGAAGAAAAGCCTGCCTTGTCGATTAGCCAGCTGCTGGCCAAAGCTGACCAGGTCATTCGCAGCGGCTTTCCCATGCCGGTGTGGGTTGTTGGCGAGATTCAAAGTTTAAATATCAGAAGCCGTGCTATCTTCCTAAATTTGGCCGAAGGAGTCGAAGGTGCAAGCAGTGCTGACACGAAAACAGTAAACGCGACGATTTGGTCGCACGCCTTCAAAATGATGCAGCAAAGGCTTGGTAAAGAGGCCCTCGAGGACATTCTCTCAGACGGTATCAAAATCCGCTGTCTTTGCGAGGTAAGTCTCTATCAAGGACGTGGCCAAATTTCTCTTTCCATCCAAGATATCGATGTCAGTTTTACCAAGGGAGCTTTGGCTC
>CAZBDM010000026.1:9993-17486 GCA_964490675.1 uncultured Oligoflexales bacterium | reverse complement strand
TTGTTTGAGTTCATCAGCTCATTCGACTAGAATAAGAGAGTTGATCTCACTTTAATACAGGCGCATCATTGTACCCTATCCTCTTTGAATATGGCCCCTTTCTCATTCCAGCGTGGCATGCGTTTTATGTTTTTGGTGCCTTTGCCGCCTACTTTTCCTTTATTTATTCCGCAAAGAAATTTTATCCTGAACTAGACAAAAGAGATCTCGCCTTCGTCTACATTTACGCTTATCTAGGCGGCTATTTTGGAGCCCGATTACTTTCTATATTTATCGATGAGCCTTATATAAAAGGCTTTGTCGACACTCTGTTAGCGCTTTCTCGCATAGGACCTATGACTTTTTACGGTGGCTTTATAGGAGCTGTCCTGTGCGGATATATATTTGTTTATTTCAGAAGGCTGCCTCCGGCAAAACTTCTCGATCTCGCCGTACCATCAAGCTTTGTTGCTCTAGCTCTTGGAAGAGTCGGATGCTTTCTTAACGGTGATGACTATGGTAAGGCAATTCCGCTCTCACCCGGCGAGTCTCCGCCTTGGTGGGCAGTAAACTTTCCAAACCTGGAAGACAGCATCTATAGATACCCTGTCCAGCTTATTGCAACGATATCCGTAAGTATTCTTGTCCTTTTTGTTTTTCTTAACTTTAAGCGTATAAAAAACATCGCTGGTCCTGGTTCAGTTGCTTCGGTCACGGCAATCGGCTACGGAGTCTTGCGATTTATGAATGAATTTTTAAGGGGGGATCCTAGAGGTTGGGTGATAGAAGGTGTCCTATCACCCTCGCAGTTTATTAGTCTGATAATTATATTATTTTCAGGCGCTTATCTTGTCTACAAAAAACATTTGACGCCCCCTCCTAACTGAAGCGAGGGGTTTTCGCCAACATTTTGATAAAGCAGAAATCTTAACCAGCCTCTTTTTCAAACTCATCATTATTAAGAGACGTTTGACCGGTCTTATTCATTGCTTTTAAGTTATCGTCAATGAGTGTATCTGAAACGCGGTAAATTTTGTCACCGCCAGACTTTTTAAGAAGGTACTTGGCTTCTTTTTCAAGTTTCCAGACTTTAATCTCTATCGGTTCTTTTTTCTCTTTAAAAACGATCCGTAAACGGTGACTTTCGTCGCCCTCTAAGAGGCTTTTAAAAGTGTCGTCACCGGCTTCGATAAAACGATCTGTTTTGGAAAACTCAAGATCGACAAGAAGCGATCTTACAAAACTAGCCTTGTCTGGAGGATTATCAGAACTTATTGGTTGGCCTTTTTCGTCAAGTTTTTCAGCCTGCGTTTTTTCGTACCAGTCATTGTGAACGTTTACAAAAGTCTGTTCATCGATAGTAATTTCTTTGACATCAGCTGAGTCAAAATCAAAAACCCTTCTATTGCGGAAGTCGATCAGCTTCTTCGCTATCTTTTTAGTAAACTCAGCTGAGACTTTGTAAGCAAGTTCTTCTCCCTCAAACATTGCCCAATAGTCTTCTTTAAACTTATTGACTAAAAGTGTCTTGCTCGTCTCATCATTGAAAGTCCAAGATACTTTGAATTGTCCTTCCTTAGACAAAATGGCTTCTTTCATAGCTGGATCGAGAGGCGCATCAGCAAACTCCTGCGCTCTTGCTTCGTTGAGGCCACGGACATATGACTCTACATCGAGCTTGTCGGCCGAATCAGTGATTGGCGTGGTAATTTTGTACGCATTCTCTAATTTTTCGATTTTAATCGACTCTCCGTCAACCGACATCGGCATAACCGAAGTCAGAGAGGCTAGATCGATGTTTATGAATTTCTTCTGACGGAAGTCTTTAAGAATCTTAGCTGTGCCGGTTTCAAGGTATTGGCTACCAATGTAAACGGTATCACTTTCTGTCGTACGGCTGTAAACACTGTAGCCAACCGGTGCTTTCATACCGATATAAATAGAAACCTTCTTATCTTTTTCTCCGTCTTTTAAGGTTAGCTGTATGACCCTTGCCTCGCCTTTCACTAAACCGAATTCCTTGTGCTTATCAGATGACTCAGCGACAGACTTTTCATACTTATAATCTTTAAGGGTATTAATAACGTTTCTTACCGCATTTTCATCAGCTGGAGCAGAGATTGGAGAGACGATCATCCACTTTCCATCTTTTTTCTCGAGTTTGAACCCTACAAAATCTGTTTTCTTCGGGTCTTGCCATTCGATCGCAATAGCATTTTCTAAATCAACGGCAACAAGCTTATTTTTATTTTCATCCGCCTTTTTTTCTTTTTCTGTCATCCATTCATCCCAGGTAGCAACTCCACCAAGGACTAAAAGGATGACAAAAAGAACGATAATCGTTTTTATGTTTTTCAAGCGCTTTTCCTCCTTAGCCAGTAAACCACTCCACTACCTAAGAAAATAAACGGATACAGCCAACTAAAAAGAATAAGAAGTAATTGGCTCATACTAGAGTTGAGATTGAGTTGTCCGGAATTTAAATCTTTCGGCCTAATAGAGATAAAGTCTTCGTCCTGCAGAAGATAATTCGCCATATTAGTAAAGAGATCTCTATTTGAACCGGTTTGTGCACCTTGATTTCTGGCAAAATGTGAAGACCCAACCGCAACAATACGGATTTCTTTATCTTTTGGAGCTTCAGCTGCCTTAGCAGAAACGTCTGTTGTCTTATCTTCAGCGCTTCCATCAGCGGATTTTTCTGCAATATCAGGCGCTTTCGCTTTGCCCTTGGCCACAACAATAACCGTATACTTTTCGCCAGTATCAATGCGATCCTGCGCGATATCCTTAAGATCGCTTTCAGTCTCCACCCCTCTCACTCTTACCGTGACGTTTGAAGTCTTAGCGGCTAGGGTTATTGACATGTTATTGGGGTTGTTTTTCACTTGCGATAGGGAACGCATGTTAGGGATAAGAAACTCGACTGCCGATTGTCTGGCGAAATCTTTTGTTACTGGATTAAAGTCATCAAAGTCTGAAACGACGGCATTATTTTGTCCAAATAGAAGTGCTCTAGGATCTTCTGGATTCAAAAGCAGTAGATCAGAGTTAAACCTGAATCCAAACTTCTCCATGACTTGATTTAAATTTTTGGCTTGCGCAACTGCGTCGACCATAACAAGAAGGGCCCCGCCCCTTTTCAGGTATTCTTCAACTATACGCGCTTCTTCCAGCTTAAAATCATACTGAGGTCCAGCAATAATAAGTAAATCAGCGTCTTCTGGAACTTTAGCTTCTTCAATGATTGAGAGTTCTTTGACCTCGTACTTGTTGTTTTCAAGCTGTCTGACGACTAAATCAAAACCCGAGGCTTCACTTCCTCTAATTTGACCTTCGCCGTGACCTTTAGTGAAATAGATTTTTTTAGTTTTTTCTTTAATGACCTTAATTAATGCATTTGTGACCTTTTCTTCGTTAAAAGTCGTCACTCTCGCTTCTTGATCACCTCTTCTGAAAATAACGGTATTAGCCGAGGTCAACTTTTCAGCCATAACGCGGGTCGGGTTTTGCTGGGTGTTGATATACTCAAAGGCAAAGTTAGCTTTCTCTCTTTCATAAAGAGAAATTAAACTTTTAAATTTTGTCTTGACGTTGTCATCCTTAAAAAAAGCGATGACATCTATTTGAGCCTCTTTTTTGTTGATCGCGTCAATCACTTTAATGGATTGGTCTGATAGGGTATTGATACCTGTTTTAGTGACATCGATACTTTTGTTAAAGCGCGGCTTATTAGTCAGGATGGCGATGCCGACAAAGATTGCAACTCCTATGATAAAAACAACACCCGATCCATATCCATAACGCGCACCCTTTCTCGTAAAGAATGCTTTGAAGTTCTCAAAATCGAGTGCCACCCAAAGAGCGATTATCGCGCCAGCAGATGCCCAAGCTAAAGGCGTCGCGAGAGTCACCTCTGGAAAGGCAGAGCCAATAGAGCTACCAATAATCCCAACGAGCAATGCCAAAAACGGCAGAATAAAAAGTGATGTTTTCATGTGTTACCTCCACCGCTCTGAATCAATGACAATGTTTGTGAAGAAAAGGAACATTCCTGTGAACACAAGAAAATAGGCCGCATCCCCAACTGTAATCATACCTTTGAAAAAGACATCTAAATGGTCTGTAGAAGCTAGATACTTGAGGACTCCTTGAAGGGTATCTGAACCAGAAAGATTAGGAGCCAGCCAGTTTAAAATCATAAGAAGAAAAAGCAGCATGATCGAAAAGATGAGAGCAACAAACTGATTCTTAGTCAAAGAGGAGATCCAAAGACAAGCCGAAAGATAGGCACTGACAAGAAGGGCCATCCCTAAATAGGAAGATAGAATAACTCCTGTATCAGGGTTCCCATAGCTTGAAAGAAAGATCGGAAAGACTGCTGAGGCCAGAAGAAGCATAAGCATGATTGAGAGTACACCCAGAAACTTGCCGAAAACAATCTGCGTCGCCGTGATCGGTGCCGTTTGTAAAAGTCTAATGGTTTGACTTCTCTTTTCTTCAGCGAACGTACCCATCGTTAATGCCGGAATAATAAAGATAAAAAGAAAATGCGCATTATAGAGTAGGGCAGTAAAAAGCTGCTCAAGAGTAGGTGCTTGACCTCCCATACCAGGCGCTCTCGCCTGCATTTCAATAAAGCTCGAAGTAAATGTGTAAAAGAAAAAACCTACAAAACCAATAAAGAAGAAAAACATAATCGCAGCCTTCGGGGAAAAAAGACCAGATTTGATTTCTCTTTTGGCGATAGTTAAAACCGCACCCATATCTAGATAACCTCCAGGTTTAGTGAGTAAGTGAAAAGAACACGTCTTCAAGACTTTTAGTCTTAAGGGTCAACTCCCTAAGCCCGTGCCCACCATTTATGACTTCTTTAGCAATTTCATCTAGAATATCGTCAGATTGATTACTAGCGACCGCAAACTCAACGACGAGATTTTGATCTTCGAGTTTTCTAGGGGTTTGGATATTTGCCATTTTTGATAGCTTTTCAACAACTCCACTAGGGTCATTTGCAACTCTCAACTGGTAAATATGTCCAGACTCGAGCGCCGTCACAAGCTCCTCATAGCTTCCCTGTTGAACAACCTTGCCTTTGTCAATGATAACGATCTTATCGCAGATGTTTTGTACTTCAGAAAGAATGTGTGAGCTGAGAATCACCGTGTGGTTGCCTTTTAAAGCTTTGATCATTTCTCTAATATGGACGATCTGATTAGGATCAAGACCTTCGGTGGGTTCGTCTAAGACCAAGACTTCCGGGTCATGAATGAGAGCCTGAGCAAATGCGACTCGCTGTCTGTAACCCTTTGAAAGGTTGCCGACAAGACGGCTTCTGACGTCACCAAGCTCGAGTTTATCCATCACAGAATCGCAGCGCGCCTGAATATCTTTTGATGGAACCTTATTAAGCCGCGCCACATAATCAATAGCCTCTGATACTCTCATGTCGGTATAGAGTGGTGGTACGTCTGGAAGATATCCTAGTTTTTTTTTCGCATCGATGGGGGATTCTGTTATATCGTAACCGCAAATTTTTACGGCACCTTCGTCAGCCCCAGAACAGCCACAAATGATATCCATTGTTGTGGTTTTGCCAGCGCCATTTGCTCCCAAAAAGCCGACGATCTGCCCCTTTTCAACGTTAAAGGTAACCTGATCAATTGCCTTAATGGTCCCATAGACCTTGGTCAATCCGCTGATTTCTATCATAAAATGACCCTATAAAAATGACAGTTCAACATGTAAAACCCGCATAATACTATAAACATACATGAGAATTTGGCAAGAGCAATAGAAAGCTATCTAATTATTTTTATTACATATTTTTTGGTCTCTAAGGAGCTCAAGGTCTTTTCTCAAAAAAGGTCACAGAAAGCACAGTGAATATCGAAAAGACCATGCCGGGTGATTTTTAAGGCTTATTTAGCATCGAACGGGCTTGCTGTACTGGGAGTTTGCTCCGCATGAGACATAGCACAGGCCATTGTTTACGAACATTTTGGGAGTCAAGCGCTAACCGCACGAGATTTGTTAATTTTTGAACATATCGTTGAAAGTTGTTTGCCTATATTATAACCAGCATTGTCACGTTTCACAAAGAGGCTTTACCATTTCTAACTCCCCCCCAAAAAATGCCCTCAATAGCCTAAATATATTAGGCCTTTTTCTCATCTCGTTTTTTGTCACAGAGTCCTTAAAAGCAGCAACTGCCACCGCCAAAGAAAGGGTATGGGTGGATCTCTACGGTTTGCTCGGCATTGAATCGACCGCGACTGGTGACGACGCCAAAAGAGCGGCCTATAAGAAAAGAAAACACCTACACTCTGATCGTCGTGGCGACTTAGAAAACCCCTCTGCACAAGTTTTAGAAGATCTCACCCTTGAGCAGATCGCTGACCCCGACCGCACTCTTATGCAGATCAAGTTCGCTGAGGATATCATTAGAGACCCTTCTCAAAGAGCTTCATACGATAGGAGCTATCGGGTTATCAAAGGTCGCTCTGGTGGATATTTTTACGCACCAAAGGGCCTATTTGACCTTGTTTCACCTCCCCCAGAAGTCGACGACGGTCGCGTCGGAGAATCTGGCACCACAGGAGAAGGCAACACTCACTCAACTCCGCCGCCACCCATCGATCATGGTTGGGAGAACCCAGATACAAGCTTCTTTATGGATGTTGAATTTAGCTTTTCTAAACACGATCCCTTTCATATTGATGGCGTCGAGTTAGCGGATTTAATTCACGGTAGAGGGCCTTATGCAGATGCTTTTTCTCACGTGAGACGAGGTTTTCATTATGTGACCGGACTTGTTGATAGCAACGACCCGGTCGCTTTGGCGTTTAACTTCCGGCCAAGACTGACAGGGCAAGGAAGGATGGTAAGACCCTATGTGCTTGCTCTCCTGTTCGCTCAGTTCTGGTGGAGGGACATCTATAATCACACTCCTGACGCATCACCTGATAAGCTTTTGGTTTATACCGTTGCCGTCCCCCTACTTACGCTTGCCGTCCTTTTTTTTAAAAAACCTGAACTTTTTAACTTAAGACCATGGTTCACTCTTGGCACTCCTCATCGCCAAGCTCCAGACATATCTGATGAGCTTATGGGCTTTACCCAAAATCTTGAAGTCATGACACCAAGACGAGAGATCGATGTTCTTATCTACGGGACTTTGGTGGCTGATCTTATTTTAAACCGCATTGCAAGAGGACAGTCTTTAAAAAACGCACGTAAGGGAAGATTAAAAGCGATTGCACGCGACCTCGAAAAAATCGCAAGCACAAATATACTGCTTAGATACGGCATTCTTTTTCGGTTTATCACGGCAAATTTTTCAGACCACCCGCAGTGGCAACCCCTTTACGATCAAATGATAACAATGTTATCACGCTCCCCGACCGCATGGTTTCTCAGCCTTGACGATGTCCTAAATATGCTAGGACGAGATGTCCACAGCCGAATCAACCCAAACTTCGGCCCCACAAGCCAAACCTTCAGTTACTATTACG
>CAZBDM010000026.1:0-9983 GCA_964490675.1 uncultured Oligoflexales bacterium | reverse complement strand
TACGAAGCCTTAAAAGTCGGTTTACCGATGAGAGAATACCTCGAACGGTCATGCGAAGCTTCAGTGTCTAGATAATTTTTGACGAGCTCAACACTTTGCTGCCGACCGCGGATTTTTAGAAGAGCTCGTCGAAAGCGGTGACCCTGAGAGCTCACTTCTACTCGATGACATCTCCTTCAATGACGTAAGTGTCACCCCAAAGCACTGTTCATTTGATGGTGAGTTTATCCATAGCTGAGAAAGGAGGCGCATGTTTGCCTTTTCTTACTTCGAAAGGAGTAAGCCAGAAGACAGATTACGTTAAACGCTTAATCAGCCTTTTCACGCTAAAAAACCTGACACAACAACCAAAATGGGGGGTGGTTGTTGCCATCACAAAAAAGACAACCCAAAGCATGAATGGTTGTCTTAAGAAACGATTAATTTATAAGCCTATTAATAGCCTCTAATCGCCGTTTTGATAGCTCGTTGTGTAATATCGACTGCATGGCGGTAATCTTCGAGGCTCATACTTTCCGCATGACCTGTCGCAGCGGGGTTATTGAGGACAGCTTCTGTGTGCGGCTGGCCATCGAAATACCTATCCTCTTCTGAAGATCCTAACGCATGACCTATCGCGTACATCACGATAGGAATACCTACCATCGATGTAATACAGACCAATGGTTTCCCAGCTGCTCCTAATGGTCTTCCCAATAAAGAGAGGCCATTTTTAGGGGTGCTCCAACAACCAACTAGACCGTAGACAAAACCAGCTAAAGCTAATCCTCCTCCTAATTGATCTTCGTTATCGCTTTGTATTTGATCAATCAGCTCGAGTTTACCTTTCAACGCAGTCATAACCCTAAAGTATTCATCTCTGGTCAGATCTTTGGCTGCCTCTTCGTCAGTGATAACGTCATAAGTCCCGACTCTTCCTGCACCGTAGTAGCAGCCTTCGTCTTGGTAAAGGCGCGTCTTGTCTTGTGCATAAGCCTCGGCCGCCGCCTCTACTAACTCTTTTTTGCATCGAGCGAATATGGCAGTTTCGATACCGTCAGAGACTGCTCCTTTCTGGGCGTAATGGTAAAAAAAGCCGGCCACCTCGGTCGTCCCTTCCGAACGTGTTTCTAGCGCAGAGGTGGAACTGTCGTTTTGAATGTCGCCACCGCAAGCTGGTAAAATACAAACTAAAGAAAAGCAAAGATATTTAATAAAATTATTCAATGATAGCCCCTGTTTATATGAATTTTTATTAATAAATTAATAAACGCACCCGATTTTTAAAAAACTAGAGGGGCTAGGTCAATAGAATTGATTTGAAATTACGCATTACTGTTCGAATGGGATTTATTCGCAGAACAATTCATAGAGGAACCACTGATTAAGAGATCTACTGGGAAAAACCAAATCGGCTCTCTTTTCTTTATTTATATCATAAGGTTAGAGAGAAGCTCGGTAGTCGCTAAGACCCTATCTTTATGGCCTTATGTTGTTTTTTTGATGGTCACCTTCGCTTCGCCTCTAAAAGCTTCCTCTTGCCCTGAGTCTATTTACCAAAAGCTCCTGCCAGAACCTTACCAAGCCTTTTACAAGCCCGACCCTATGCCAATCAGAGAGGGCTTTAAGCTTTTACATAAGATGAAAAAACAGCTTGGTCATATTCCAAGAGAAGTCGCCGTGCAGTTTTTCGTAAAACAGTTGGTACCGAGGTACTTTCCTGGTCAAATGAGCCAGGTTGAGCGCATTGAGCTTAAAAAGGCGATTTTACCGTGGACTCTGAAAGTATCATCTAACCGGAGGACGCTATTCTTCCCAAAACCTAGTACGAAACTGACGATAAAGATCGGGATCATTAATGATATCGAGAAGTTCTACGTCTCGCTTTTTTCAAAGATTGCCCGCCACAACCTTTCTCATTCAAACCTTCCGCTTTCTAGGCTTGCGCGCACCCCTGACCAATACGCAGAAATTTACTCGGAAATGACGGAAGCTTATCTCGATCAAATGGCAGAGCTCCTTTTTGTCCTTAAGGCGATCAACCCAACGGTCAGAGCTTCAGAAAGACAAAGAAGCTTTCTCAGCATGTTTGCGAAAGAAAGAATAGCATCGATCCTACGCATTATGACCTGTCCTTGGTGCACTCAGACACCTTTTGTGAGACATAGGGCAAGCGACGTCGATCGTTTTCTAGGTCTTTCTGACGGCAAAGAACTGAGCGAGATGATTTATGCTCTTTTCTTCCAAAAATGGATCGGTGATCCGCTCTTCAGAGTTTATTTTTTCGTACCGATTTCGATCTATTTGATCACAATGGGAGAGGACTACTTCTTCGGTGAAGGTGAGCTCATCGAAAAAGACATCGATGACTGGCGAGAACATTATTCCGGTGTCCCCACCCATGTTTACGCCACTCAAAGGATTATGACCCGTATCGAAGAAATCGCTGGCGATGATCTTGACATGCTCATTAAGCTAAGAGGAGACTTTTACGAAGCGAAAGGAATAATGATAGGTATGAGAGAGCTTGAAAGGCAGCTCGCGACCCTTCCGCAGTCACAAGACACCGTGGAAACAAGACGACAACTAGAGAACGGCCTCGCGGGCCGGACACGATTTCTCAACGGTTTAAGCGGCGAACTTGAATCACGTGGCTTTAAAGAGTTTCGAAAACTCCTCAAAAAAACTCTCAGAGAAAAGCCTGAACAGCCTGTACCCTAAAATCCGCAAAGCTTTAGAAGACCCACTGACCACCATCACCAAAAACCTTTAGAGGTTTGTCTTGAAAAAAGTCTCGTTGCATATTCGAATAATAAGGCGACGTAAAGTGACCTGACTGCCCAACAGGAAAGCTCCAGGTGCTATTAGCCGGATTTTTTAAGTCCCAGATTAATCTTGTACTCGGCCCATACTTAGGCCTCTCAAGCCTTACAGTCGTATAGCTTCCCCATTGAGGGTATTCGGTGACTGAAAAAAACTGACCGATGACGGGGATGGCTTCGACAAAGGGGTGTTGCTTTTGAAAACGATTGGCAAGCGGGTAGGGAAGACGCGATGTTCTCGATAAAACACGGTCGGCAAGAGATTGCGCGACTTTAGCATTTTTAAGCCCGAAGACACTAAGACCGTCCTCTTCTTGCATCACTCTAATAAGCCATGCCCGTCTCAGAGGATGCCAGTACTTTAGATCTTCTGGTTCATGGGGAAGAAATTTCTCTCTAACTCTTTCCAGGCAAATCTCTGTTAACCAGCGATCGATCAAGATCGCTTCGCTATAAGTCTTCTCGTCACTTTCAGCAAAGCCGTCCCAAGCCTGCCAGCGCATAACAAGATCCTGGTATTTCTTGACGTTCGTAGGAAGTCCTTTAGATACCCAGGCTAAAACGAGTTTGGAATACCTCGAATAAGTATCCGACTGAGCACGGCTCATCGCTTGGTGACTGTAAGGTTTATTTTCACCGAGAAGACTTCTCAATCTATTGTGTCGACTATCGTCATCCCAGTGGTTTCCCCATTTATCAGGCCACATTCTCTGATTAGCTGTCGGGAGATATACTCTTTCCTTTTCACCTGCTGGATAATAGACGCGTCTTCTTTTCGATGGAGGTTCAAAACCAAGCCATTCACCCTTATCGGCAAGATGAATCATTCGACCCGACGCTTTTCTTTTGACGCTAGTACCAATAATGCGGACGCCGACGTTTCCCTTGCGATCAAGATAGGAAACATTCTGAGCTGGGTTTTTCCACTCATCAAGAGCGGCATTAAAAGACTGCCAATCAGAGGCACGATTTAATTTTGCAATGGGCAGCCTTAGAATCCCGGGCTTAAGAGCAAGCCACTGTCTTGAAAAAGACCGATTAGGAAGATCCTCTATTTCAACGACAGGGCCTCTGTGAGTAAAGCGAGCTTTACCATATACAGGATTTTTATCTTTTACCTTTACGACAAATGACTTTTCTTTGAGCGGCTGCCAATTACTTGGACTACTCAGATAAAGATTCTTCTCGTGATCGATCTTTTCCTCGACAAGATCGTCAACATCCTCATTGGTCGTTGTAAAAGACCAGGCTATATCAGGGTTCATACCGATAACAACTCCCGGCACACCGGGAAGAGAGGCACCGACCACCCAGTTCTTATCCGACAGTTTTAAACGTATGGCGTACCAAATCATTGGTACCGAATAGGCAAGATGAGGATCATTCGCAAGAAAATAAGACTTTTCATCGCGCACTGCCCAACTATTTGATCCAATCGAAACATGCTCATGAAGCTTCTTAAAGGGATGGCTAAAAAACTTTTTGTCTTCATCTGAAAACTTGATTGGGTGAATAGGAAGAGCGATCTCTTTTACGGCACGGTCGCCCTTGAGCTCAGGGTGGTTCCAAGGATGGTCCATAGGAAAAAGAAACTCGCGCCAGTCCTCCGGCAAAGAAGAAAACCAGCGATGCTGCATGGCTTCTCTATCAATATATTTAGTCAGAGACTCAGACATCATCAGGACAACAGAAAGACTATCAACACAGCTCCAAGGCTCAGGTTTAACTCCTAAAAGCGTGTACTCAACTCCCCACCGTCCCTCGAAGTCTTTGATAAAACGATTGACCCCTTTTGCGTAGTCAGCACAGTCTTGTTTTTCATCGTTTGGTAATGACTGATAAGCTTTCTCCAAGACTCCCGGCCAATCTTGTCTGTGACGACTAAGGTCAAGCTCAAGCGTCTTCTCTCCAAACCATTCCGACAGGCGCCCCCTTGTTTTCCTGCGCATAAGATCCATTTGCCACATTCGCTCTGATGCGACGACATAGCCTTGCGCTTCAAGAAGACTTTGCCAAGAAGAGGAGCTTACAGTCGGGATTCCGTTTTCATCAAAAACGACTTTTGCTGTCTTAAAGTCTTTCCAAAAAGAACTCGGAACACCTTGGCGTTTTGCGTAAAGATAAAAAGCCCCGACTGCAATGAGGCTGAGACTCGCCAGCAAAATAGAAGTAACCGTAAATAGCCGTGCTAGCCTTTTCAAAACTCTAACCTCCTGTTTAAATAGATGCCGTCAACTTGACATAAAATGCCCTAAAAGAGAAGGCCAAAGAACTGCAAACCCCTCTGCTGCAATGCCGCCAAAAAGACTGACGGATTTTTATCCCTTGCAGAATCGGGCCAGGCAATGTACCAAAGATGGGGTAAAAATTCCGTAAAGATCGAGGAGATAACTATGACAGGGGTGCGTAAGCTTAACGTTGTTTATATGATCATTGCAGCCATCTTTGCCAGTTCAGCTGCGGCCGTATCACAACCAAAACTCGCCGATGAGCAAATCATCCGTCTTGGTAATGGCTCCGAGCCAAAAGAGCTCGATCCTGCCCGTGCGACAGGCTCGCCGGAAGGAAATATCCTCGACTCGCTTTTTGAAGGGCTCGTTAGCCTTGACCCTTTCACTCTTAAACCAGTTCCGGGTATGGCGGAATCTTGGAAGCTTAGCGAAGACGGTACTGTCTATACTTTCAAGATAAGAAAAGATGCTAAGTGGTCAGACGGCAAAGCTCTTACGGCTGAAGACTTCGTCTGGTCTTGGACAAGAGCTCTCTCACCTACTACGGCTTCAGAGTACGCTTACCAGCTTTATTACATCAAAAACGGTAAAGCATTTAACACAGGAAAAATCAAAGATGCGAAAAAACTAGGAGTTAAAGCGCAAGACAAGCAGACTTTAATCGTCACCCTTGAAAACCCGACACCTTTTTTTCTAAGGCTTTGTGCCTTTAGGACTCTTTATCCAACTCCGCGCCACATGGTTGAAAAATACCCCAACCAAGAATGGACCAAACCTGGAAAAATGGTTTCAAACGGACCTTTTAAGCTTTCCGATTGGCAGATCAACCGTCATGTCGAGCTTGTTCCTAACGAAATGTACTGGGACAGAGACGTGATTAAAGCTAAAAAAGTTTATCTGATGCCTATCGAGCAGATTGATACCGAAGAGAAAACATTCTTTGCGGGACAGCTTCACGCCACCTATGAAGTTCCTAACCTTAAAATCCCGGCCTATAAAAAACAAATGAAAAGAAATCCTAATGCATACCACCCCTATCAATCAAACCCCTATCTTGGCAGCTATTATTACCGCTTCAACACAAAAAAACCACCTCTTGACAATCCCAAAGTAAGAAGAGCCTTAAGCCTTGCTATTGATAGAACCTTGATTGTTGAGAGGGTTCAAAGAGGTGGCCAGCTACCGGCTACTAACTTTACGCCTCCAAACACCGGTGGTTATACTTTCGCCGGAAATCTTCCCAAAAAAGTCACCCCTGAAGTCCTCAAGGAAGCCAAAAGACTTTTAAAAGAGGCTGGCTATGAAAACGGCAAAGGCATGCCAAAAATTGAGATCCTTTACAACACCAGTGAAAATCATAAAAAAGTGGCCCTTGCCATCAGTCAAATGTGGAAGAAGAATCTAGGTATCGAAGCGGTTCTTTTTAACCAGGAATGGAAAGTTTACCTCGACAACCAAACAAAAGGTAACTACACCGTCTCACGCGCAGGATGGATCGGTGATTACCCAGACCCCAATACTTTCCTTGATATGTGGCTCACAGGAGGAGGCAACAACCTCACCGGATGGTCAAATAAAACCTACGATGAACTTATTGCAAAAGCACAAGCGACAGCGGACCAAGACAAGCGTTTTGAGATACTTATGTCAGCTGAAAAAATCCTAATGGAAGAACTTCCGATAATGCCGATCTACTTCTATACGAGGAATCGACTGGTCTCAAAGAATTTAAAGATGGTGACTTCCGAAGGTAAAGTGGTCAACTGGACCCCTAACATTGAAGACAGACTTTTTCTTAAACACTTCGCTCTGGCGAAATGACATCTTTGGAGCCTGTCAATGTCTAGGTATATTCTTAAAAGGCTGATTGGAATCATCCCTGTCTTGTGGGTGATAGCCACCTTAACCTTTTTTATGATCCGCTTGGCACCTGGTGGCCCTTTCGACACCGACAAGCAGATCCCTGAAGAAATCAAACAGAATATCGAGGCTAAGTACCACCTCGATGAACCTCTTATAATGCAGTACTTTAGATACCTCGGTGATCTTGCTCAAGGGGATCTCGGACCATCTTTTCGTTATGCAAACCGCTCGGTAAACGAAATTATCTTGGATACTTTCCCCATTTCCGCCTTAATTGGATTCTGTGGGCTGATTTATGCGCTTTTTATCGGGATCATATCCGGCATGATCGCAGCTTCAAAACCCAACACTTTGCGCGATTATATCCCGATGACCTTTTCTATGCTGGGTGTTTCTCTTCCTTCCTTTGTCATCGGTCCCATACTGATGCTTGTCTTCGCTCTCAAGCTTGGTTGGCTTAATGCATCAGGCTGGAACGAACCAAAAGACGTCATCCTTCCGGCTATCACTCTCGGGACAATTTATGCGGCATATTTTTCTAGGCTGACAAGAGGCGGCATTCTTGATGTGATCAGACAAGATTTCATTCGAACGGCCCAAGCCAAAGGCCTTCGCGGCTGGGTCATCATGATAAGACACACGCTTAAAGGCGGCTTTTTACCGACGGTCAGCTTTTTAGGACCAGCTGTTACGGCAATGTTAACGGGTTCGCTCGTTGTCGAAATGATTTTTAATATACCTGGACTAGGAAGGTTTTTTGTTCAGTCGGCTCTTAACCGTGACTACACACTTGTCATGGGAACGGTACTGTTCCTCGCTTTTTTGATTATTATTATGAATCTTCTAGTCGATATCGCTTATAGTTTCTTAGACCCAAGGGTTACTTATGACTGAGATGGCTGTTGTGAAAGAAGAAAAAATAGAGCCGAGTCAGGTTGAATCAGGCGTTAGTCTTTGGCAGGATGCCCTTAGAAGACTTGCTCACAACAAAATGGCTGTTATCAGTATTGTCTATCTTCTTATCCAAAGCTTAGCAGCAATTTTTGCACCACTTATTGCACCGTTTTCCTTTGAAGAAACCGATCTTATCCTAGGGGCGGTACCACCCAATGCCACTCACTGGTTTGGTACGGACGATTTAGGCCGAGACATGTTCACCCGCATCCTTTATGGGTCAAGAGTCTCTCTTATGGTAGGACTTCTGGCGACAGCCGTCAGTATGGTGATTGGCGTTAGCTATGGAGCGATCTCAGGCTATCTCGGTGGCCGCACCGATAACATTATGATGCGTGGACTCGAAGTACTTTATGCCATGCCTTTTACCTTTTTTGTCATCATTTTAATGGTTTTATTTGGTCGCAATATCTACCTGATGTTTATTGCACTTGGTGCAATCCAGTGGCTGACAATGGCAAGAATTGTCAGAGGTCAGGTGGTCAGCCTAAAAAAAATGGAGTTCATTGAGGCAGCTAAAGCCACTGGAGTGAAGACTTCAAAAATCATTAGAAAACATATTTTCCCTAACACCCTCAGTCCTGTCATTGTTTATGTTACCTTGACGATCCCCACGGTCATTTTAGAAGAAGCTTTTTTAAGCTTTCTCGGACTAGGTGTCCAGGAGCCCATGGCAAGTTGGGGAACGCTTATTTCAGATGGGGTGAGCGCTATGGAAACCTATCCTTGGATGATCATTTATCCCTGCCTCACTCTTATGATGACACTCTTGGCTCTTAACTTTTTAGGTGATGGACTCAGAGAAGCTTTTGACCCAAAAGGCAGTAAGGACTAACGATGACAGCACTTTTAAAAGTAAACGATCTAAGAACCTACTTCTATACACGTTCAGGCATTGTAAAAGCCGTTGATGGCGTAGGCTTTTCAGTCGAGAAAGGCAGAACTCTAGGGATTGTCGGTGAGTCAGGCTCCGGTAAATCTGTAACTATGATGTCTCTGATGGGACTGATTCCTAAGCCTCCTGGTAAGATCGTCTCCGGAAGCGCTATCTTCGATGGAGAAGACCTTCTTCACATGAGTGAGAAGAGGCTGCGCTCGGTAAGAGGAGACCGAATTGCGATGATCTTTCAAGACCCGATGACTTCACTCAATCCTTATCTAAAAATTTCTCAACAGCTCACTGAAGTACTTACGGAACACCGCTCTATCAGTCACAAAGAAGCACGTTCAAAAGCAATTGAAATGCTCGAGAAAGTTGGTATCCCAGATGCTTCAAAGAGAATTGATCACTACCCGCATCAGTTTTCAGGGGGAATGAGACAAAGAGTGATGATCGCTATGGCTCTTATTGCAAAGCCTGATCTTCTTATCGCCGACGAACCAACAACAGCTCTTGATGTGACCATTCAAGCTCAAATTTTAGAGCTTCTTAAGGATATGCAAAAAGAATTGGGTATGGCGATTATTCTGATCACCCACGATCTCGGAGTTGTCGCATCCGTTGCTGATGAGGCGCTTGTCATGTATGCAGGAAAACCAATGGAGTCTGGCCTCGTTGAAGATATTTTTTACCGTAACGCGCACCCCTATACGGAAGGCTTACTGTCCTCGATGCCTTCTTTAGAATCGTCGAAAAAAGAGCTTTTCTCGATCCCGGGGCTGCCGCCTGATCCATCAAAGCTGCCCGCGGGCTGTGTTTTTTCCCCACGTTGCCATAAGTCAAAGCCTATTTGCAGAACCGACAGCAAGATCCCACTAAGACAGATCGGTAAAGCCCACCTGTCCGTTTGCCATTTGGAGGCTCAACATGGATAACACCATCTTAAAAGCCTCAGACTTAAAAATGCACTTTCCTATTTATAAAGGCTTACTGGCAAGAAAAGTCGCAGCCACAGTCAAAGCCGTCGACGGTGTAAGTTTATACCTTAAAAAGGGAGAAACACTGGGTCTCGTGGGTGAGTCTGGATGCGGCAAGTCAACTTTGGGAAGAACGCTAATTAGACTCTACGATCCTACTTCCGGGACTGTCGAGATGTGCGGAAAAGACATCACAGCTCTAAATGGCAACGACCTTAGAAAAGAGCGACAAAATTTTCAAATGATCTTTCAAGATCCCTATGCATCCCTTAATCCA
>CAZBDM010000025.1:14835-17589 GCA_964490675.1 uncultured Oligoflexales bacterium | reverse complement strand
GACACTTGGCTGTAAATGTAAAAAAATAAACTTTGAAGATGCTCTCCAATCTGAACCGCCGACCGATTTAAGCGGCATTTTATTATCTGTATCCGATAACAGCGTAAGCGACGATCCTGGATTGATTTATGCAAGCTTTCAGTTGCTTAATCGTGTTCTTAGAGCAAAAAGAAAAGGGTTTCTCGACCATCTTAAATGGCTTGCTAGCGTCTCCTATAATGGTGGTCGTTTTGGTTTTGATACAAAGCCTGACAAAATTTATCCTTACTCTGCAGCTGTTGCAGGGCTCTTTAAAAGTCTTTCTCATGAACAAGACGACTTGAAGGTTGTTGCCTTTGATCTGCAAGACAGTTGCAATGCGATCGATCAATGTGGCAAGAGGATTCTTAGTTGGCTTTTTTATGGAGAAGAGCGCGAAGTTGGTTTAACTAAGAATCAAAATTACATTTTAAGTCTCCAAACGAAAGATACCGAAGAAAAAGATCAGAAACCTGCACTTCTAAAAAACGATGTCATTTTAATTACAGGCGGAGCGCGTGGTGTGACAGCAGCAGTGGCAACCGAGATGGCGCGATATTATCAGGTGAAATTAGCTCTTGTCGGTCGTAGTCCTCTGCCGGAAGCTTTGCCGGCATGGATGAAGGGGTTGGATAAGGAAGCCGATATTAAGTCGGCCTTGCTGAAACACAGCCCAGAGGTTTTGACTCCTCGCCAACTTCAGGATGCCTATAGCAAGATGATGTCACGCAGAGAAGTTCTGCAACAGCTTGAACGACTCGAAGAGCTTGGTGTCGAGTTTCGATATTATTCTGTCGATGTAAATAGTGAAAACGATTGCGCTTCCGTTGTCAAAAGTATTGAAGATGACCTTGGAAAAGTTAAAGGCTTTGTTCACGGCGCCGGTGTGTTGGCCGACAAACTTATTGAAGATAAGACTCTTGAGCAATTTAAGAAGGTTTATGAGACCAAGGTCAAAGGATTTGATCATATCATCGCGAATCTTGATCAAAGTTTATTGAAAGTCATCGTTTTGTTCTCTTCGACGACGGCAAGGTTTGGACGCAGAGGGCAGAGCGATTATGCCGCTGCTAATGAGGTCCTCAATAAGTGGGCACAAAGATTATCAGGTGAGCTTAGCAAGACAAGAGTTGTGGCAATAAATTGGGGACCTTGGGATGGCGGTATGGTGACGCCTGCTCTAAAGTCTGTGTTTAAGCGGGAAGGGTTAGGGCTTATTGATCTTGACTACGGAAGCCGTTACCTTTGTAAGGAACTTGATCAAAATGATCTTTATGGATCTCCAGAAGTCGTGATCTTTGGGGAGCCACAAACCCCTCATTTAGAAGGCATTGAATCTTTGCCTGTCGCTGTCATTCATCAAACCGTTAGTCTCGAGGATTTGCCGATCCTCAATGCACATGTCATTAAAGGTCATGCGGTTTTACCAATGGTTTTAGCAGCAGAGTGGATGATTCAGGGGGCTCTTGTCAAGTATCCACAGTATCATTTTGTTGGCTTTTCGCAGTTAAAAGTATTGAAAGGGATTGTTCTCGAAGATCGTCATAGTTGCGAAAATATTCTTGTCCAAATGACCGATGTACAAGGCAAAGCTGACGGCAATCTTATCTTATCTATGCAAATCGTCGCAGCTGACTTGTCGCATAAGTATCTGCAGACGAAAGTTCATCTTAGTCGACTGCCCTTACCGGCAGCGAAGGGTAAGCTAAACGTTTATTCGGAGCCATGTCGGTTTTCTTTTGAGAAGGTTTATGACGAGCTTCTTTTCCACGGCAAAGATCTTGAGGGGATTCTTAGTATCGAAGGCTGCGCCAAAAAAGGTCTCAGCGCAACCCTTAAGAGCGCACCTGCTATTTCTAAGTGGCAAAAGAAGGCAGTAAGCGACCATTGGCATATCGATCCACTCATTTGGGATGCGGTTTTGCAATGTCTCGTGGTTTGGAGCCGACAAAATGTTTCGCTTCCTTGTTTGCCGATCTCCATAGAGTCGCTCGAACAATTTCGTCAGATAAAAACAGACGAGACTTTAGAAGCTCGTGTTGAGATTGTTAGCGTTAAGCAACAAGTCATCAAAGCTAACGCAGAGATCCTAGATCGCGAGGGTTTATTAGTCTCTAGGGCATTTGGAGTGGAAATGATTATGGATAAGAATCTTAAGCACTCGTTTGCTATGCGTACTTTAAAATCAAAAGAGACCAGTCACAGGCTGCACTGAGGTAATTAACGATGGCGCGACGACCAAGCAAAATTGCCATTGTCGGGATGGGAACGGCTTTTCCTGGCTCCAGGAGCCAAGAAGAATTTTGGCAATTAATTGCGGATGCACGAGATTGTCGTCAAAAGGTTCCCGAAGGCCGCTGGATTGTTGAACCTGAGACGGTCGTTGATCAATTGGGTAAGCTTGACAAAGTTAAACACCCTTATGGCTATTTTATTGAAGATGATTTTAAGGCAGAACTCACGCAAAGACTTGGTCTTGAAGAGAAGCTGCTTGATCGGCTTGATCCAGTTTTTCATCTCACGCTGAAAGCGGGTATTGATGCTTACGATGATGCTAAAATGGCAACCGTCAATCATCAGCGTTGCGGTATCATCTTAGGCAATATTGCTCTTCCGACTGAGAAGTCATCACAAATGGCGCGGGCGATTGTCGAACGGACCTATTTAGAAAAGTACGACTTAGGGTCTCTCGCTGAAGATTTTTCTGGGGATAACCTCAATAGTTCTGTGACTTCA
>CAZBDM010000025.1:0-14825 GCA_964490675.1 uncultured Oligoflexales bacterium | reverse complement strand
GGCTAAGTTTCTAAAGATAGGTGGTATGGCTTACTCACTCGATGCAGCCTGCGCAAGCTCCCTTTATGCCTTGAAACTTGCAGCTGATGAATTACTTGAGGGACGTGCAGATGCCATGCTAGCGGGAGGGGTGTCTCGACCCGATAGTCTATTTACGCAAATGGGATTTACTCAACTAAAAGCTCTTTCTCCAACAGGCGTCTGTCGTCCTTTTGACAGACTAGGCAATGGCCTGATGGTTGGCGAAGGAGCGGGGATCTTCGTTTTAAAAAGACTTGAGGACGCCCGCGCCGCTGGCGATCAAATCTACGGCTTGATTGCCGGAGCAGGTCTAAGCAATGACAGCTCAGAAGGATTGATGGCACCGGCTAGCCCTGGTCAGGTCGACGCGATGCGTAAAGCCTATAAAATGGCCGGCTGGCAACCTTGGCAAGTGGATTATATCGAATGTCATGCAACGGGTACTCCTTTGGGGGATGAAGTTGAGTTAAACAGCCTTCGCCAGCTTTGGCGTGACGCACCGCAAGGTCAAAAAGTTGTTCTAGGTTCGGTTAAAAGTAATATTGGTCATCTTTTAACGGCTGCTGGTGCATCAGGCTTGGCCCGTGTTCTTCTTGCGATGAAGAACGAAACGCTGCCACCGACAGCTAACTTTTCAAGCCGTAGAAGTGAAGATGATGGAGATCATGATTCCTTTGAAGTCTTAACGGAATCTCAAGCGTGGCCAAAAAAGCCTGATCAAAAAATGAAAGCTGCAATTAGTGGCTTTGGATTCGGTGGTATCAACGCTCACCTTCTCATCGAATCCTATCAAAATGGAAAAGCGAGAGTCATCGATGAAGTTAAGCAGCAATCACGTGTAGTGATTGTCTCTGCTGCGATGACAACGGCTACTTGTCCTGATCTGAAAGCAACGATAGCTCAGTTGAAGTTCGCAGAACCTTTAGATGGCCAAGAAGCCTCTTGGTGGGGAAGTCGCTCGAGTGATTGGTTCAAAAAAGCTTCTTTAGAAAAAGTGCTACCGAAAGCATTGTGTCTTGAAGATTGGGCGATTGACTTACAAAAAGCAAAGACCCCGCCACATCAGTGGAAGCAAATGCTCCAGCAGCAGCAGCTCATTTTGAAACTCGCTATTGATGCTGCTGGCGCTATTAGTGATTTTGAGCAGGTTAAAGATCAAACCGGTGTTTTTATCGGTGTAGAAATAGATCCTCTGACCAATTTATTTTCAGGGCGTTGGCATTTGGCATCTGTCTTAAAAGAAATGTTTGATGATCGTCAAGTTATGCAGAGCTTCATCGATCATTTCTATCCAGCTCTTACAGCAGATCGTACTATTGGATCTTTGGCATCGATTGCAGCTAGTCGGGTGGCGCGGCTATTCAAACTAGGCGGACCAAGTTACACCATATCTAATGACGAGCAATCTGGTCTGCAAGCACTTTACAATGGTATCCGTGCAATCGAAAGAGGTGAATTGAAAGCAGCCTTTGTTGCAGCCGTTGACTTTTCCAGCCAACTCCCCACTATCATTGCTCAAATCGACAAGATGAAGGGAAAAACAAGCGAGCTAGTCTCTATCGTAGAGGATGGTGGAGTTGGGTTTGTCGTTTGGCAGGAAGAAGATGCTCTAAGAAGAAAGCTTCCTATTCTTGCCAGAGTTGATGAGCTCGACTTTAAGCAGTTGGAAGAAAAAGTGCCTGCGGATTCCGTAAAAATATCCCGGTACTTGGGCGCAGCTAATGGCTTGAAAGATTTTGCAGCAAATCTCCTACAACTGAGCGAGACCTTTCAAGGGAAAGCAGGTCAAACTTGCTATTGGCTGCGTAATAGAAAGTACGATAAGCGTCAGATAAGTACATCACTTTCGGGGCAAGCGCAGCAGAACTTTTCAGTGACGCTTTCCGAATCAGAATGTCCGAAGACTCCAGAAATCATACTTCCCGAGCGTCAAGGTGTCTTGTTTCTGAGAGGAACAGATCGGCAAGAACTGATCGATCAATTGACCCGCTTTCGTGTCTTTTCCAAGGGAAGAAACAAGCAGCAGATCAACGAAACTTTGCGGGCGTTTTATGACTTTCACCCGCTTAGAAAAGGTCGCTGCTCAATGGCGCTTGTTTTTGATGGGCGACGATCTAACAGTGAAGTACTTAAAGACGGTTTAGAAAGACTGACTTCGCCTCACTCAGAAAGCCTTATGCCCGGGTCGGAGGGCTGTTTCTTAAGCGACACAGCAAGTCCTTTTGAAGCTGAAAGGACTGCTTTTATCTATCCAGCAACAGGTCATGCTTATCGTAATATGGGCAAGCAGCTGAGCCTTTGTTATCCAAACCTGCTCGAAAAAAGAGATGGTGAACAGCTTTTTTTAAAAAACCAATTCGCCAGTGAGATCTTTTGGGGAGACAAAGCATGTGCCCCCGAAACTGTTAATGCCGGTGCTGCGATTTCAGCACAGGTTGCCTATGGCGAGTTTGTCAGCTCTATAGTCAAAGCCATCGGGATTAATCCGGGCTTTTCATTTGGTTACAGCCTTGGCGAGTCAGCATCTTTTGTGGCACAGGGAGCATGGAAAGACCGCGATGGTTTGCTCAGTCATCTGTATGAATCGACCCTTTTTCGAGAGGACATTGGCGGCGAAAAAAGAGCTGTCAAAAAACACTGGCACCTCAAAGACTCAGATAAGATCGATTGGACCACTTACACTGTAAGGCTATCGGCTGATCGTTTGCGAGATCATGTAGAAGCCTGGTCGCGGGTTTACCTTCTTAACATAAATACTGATGAAGAGTGTGTGATCGGTGGCGACCGGCAACAGCTGAAACAACTGATTGAAGAACTTTCTGTTGAAGCGATAGAAGTGCCAGGGGTGGCTGCGATCCACTGTCCTGTGGTCAAAGAAGTCATTGAAGAATATCGTAGGTTTCACGATTTTGAGGTCTTCCCTGTCCAGGAAGTCCGCTTCATTGGTGGGCGAGAGGGAAGAGTCTTAGAGCAGACGTCTGAGAGTTTTATTTCTTCATTGGAAGAGCAAGCTGTCTATGGCGTCAACTTTCCCGCATTAGTGCGTTACGCATACGATCGTGGTGTAAGAAATTTTATCGAAATAGGACCGGGTAAAAGCTTGTCGAGAATGGTGGCTGACATCTTAAAAGAATGTCCTGTTAATGTGCTCACCGTTAGTGGCAATGCTGAGCGCGAATGGGAAAACTTTTTACGGTTTGCCGCGCAGGCTTTCTCTTTGGGGTTTGATATTGATCCTCTTTTGGGTCAAACCCGACGACAGGATAAAGCCACCATAAAAAATAAACTTTTTGGTGAAGTCTGTGAAAAACAATTCACAGTTATCGATCAGCTGAAACCAGCAAAGGACATTTCTCCAAAAAACTCATCACTTAAACGACAGAAACCTTTCGTGACACCTGCTCAATCATATATGAAAGTTAACACAGACATGACTATCGATGAAAAGATCTGGACGGAAATGCTCGCCAGTCAAAAAAGTCTTATGAAAGCTCATATGAAGCATATGGAGCTGGCACAGAAGACGATGACAACGATGAATGATCTTCTTTCTAGGCAAATGGAAATGTTATCGAGGGGAGCTACTTTCCCTGCCATCGAAAGACCATCTAATACCGAGCCCCCTCATGATTCTATAGATTCCAGTAAGCCATTTATGGACTACGATCAATGTTTAAGCTTTGCAAGAGGACGTATTGGTGATGTTCTAGGAGAAGCTTTTGCAGAAATTGATCGCTATCCGACACGGGTGAGGCTTCCCGACGAACCGCTCATGCTCTGCCACCGTATAATGGAGATTGAGGCTGAGCCACTTTCAATGACGCACGGTAGACTTGTCACCGAGCACGATGTCAAAGAGGCGGCGTGGTATCTTGATCATGGCCGTATTCCAACTTGTATCGCGGTGGAATCAGGTCAAGCGGACTTGTTCTTAGCTGCTTATCTGGGTGTAGATTTTAAGACTAAGGGAAAAGCTGTCTACCGTCTTCTTGATGCTTGTGTGACGTTTCATAGTGAGCTGCCCAGCGTAGGTGATGTGATTCGGTATGATATTAAAATCCACGAGTTCTTTTATCAAAGCGATATGATTCTATTTAGGTTTAGCTTCGACGCGACAGTCGATGGCAAACCTCTCATGTCGATGCGTAATGGTTGCGCCGGATTCTTTAGCGAAGAAGAACTTAACATGGGACGAGGGGTGGTAAAGCCAACCATAGCCAGCAAAGTTACACGAGGTAAAGTGACCGGTGGTTATCAGCCTATGAACAGTCATTTACCGACGCAACTCAACGAGCATCAGCTGGATGCCTTGCGTGAAGGTGATTATCAAAGTGCGTTTGGCGTTGGTTTTGCAGGTTTAAAGATCAGCCACCCTTCAGGACTTCCACAAGGTCTGATGCGGCTTGTTCACCGTATTGATTCTATACAAGTAAATGGCGGTCAATATGGTCTAGGGCGCATTGTCGGCGAAGCTGATATTCACCCCGATGATTGGTTTCTGACCTGTCATTTTGTTGATGATATGGTCATGCCGGGAACATTGATGTATGAATGCTGTCTTCACACCTTGCGTGTTTTTCTTATGAGTCAAGGTTGGGTCGGTGAAGCTGAAGATATGGTTTGTGAACCTGTCCCAGGTGTAAATAGCCAGCTGAAATGTCGCGGACAAGTCACAGCCACGACGAAAAAGGTTACATACGAAATCATTGTCAAAGAAATCGGCTATCAACCTGAAGCTTACGCGATTGTTGATGCACTGATGTACGCTGATGATAAACCAGTAGTAGATATTCAGAATATGTCGTTGCGTTACCCACGGCTTAACAAAGAAAAAGTTGAACGTACCTGGTCGAAAAGGACATCAAAAGTAGCTCCGTCAAGACCTATGTTTACTTACGAGCAGATCCTCGCTTTTTGTGAGGCTGATCCGACCGATTGCTTTGGCCGGCTTTATCAAAGATTTGTCGATGACCCTCAAAGACGATTTGCGCGCTTGCCGCGGCCGCCCTATTTGTTCCTTTCAGAAGTGACAGCTTGTAGCAGTCGGATCGGCGAAATGGTCGAAGGGGGGGAGTTAGAGGCTGTTTATCATATTGATCCAGACAACTGGAGCTTTGCTGCAGAAAAGCAGGACATTATGCCTTTCTCGATCCTCTTGGAAGTCGGGCTACAAGCATGCGGGTTTTATGCAGCTTATATGGGATCTGCACTGACCCATGAGCAAGATTTGTTTTTCAGAAATCTTGATGGTGATGGCAAACTTCTCAAGAAGGTTACCCGTCAGCATAAAAAAATGATCACCACGGCGAAGGTGACAAAAATTGTGAACTCAAGCGAAATGATTATTCAACAGTATCACTTTAAAATGTTTGCTGACGGTGAACTATGCTACGAAGGCGAGACAAGTTTTGGCTTTTTTAGCCGAAAATCTCTTGCTGATCAGGTTGGTCTTCAGTCAAAACAAGACTGGCTCAGCCAGCAACCTTTTGACGAAAGTAAAATGTTAGCGTATCCCGATTACGAGCGCCTTCCCAGCAAGCCGCTTTTAATGATCGACGGTATCGATCAGCTTGATACAGAAGGGGGCCAGTACGGTTTAGGATTTATCAGAGGAATCAAAAAGGTCGATCCAGAAGATTGGTTTTTTCAAGCGCATTTTTTCCAAGATCCAGTCATGCCAGGTTCGCTTGGCTTAGAGGCGGCGATTCAGCTTATCAAAGCCTTTGCTTATCAAAGCTGGGGTCGTCTATGTCAGGGCTTTATCAGTCTGGTAGAACAGCTGTCACATAAATGGAGCTATAGGGGTCAGGTGTTACAAGAGAATAAAATGATGACTACAGAAGTGCACATCAAATCGATCGATGATGATAGGAAGACCATCATCGCTGATGCCGTCGTCTCAGTTGATGGATTGGTCATATATGGTCTGCACGACTTTTCTCTTAATCTTTGGAAAAATAAATAATCGAGACTTTTAGCCCTTTGAGATGAGTTGGTATATAATTGACTCAGACACTAAGTAGAAATGTGCGGCTAAAGGGGTACTGATTATGAGTATTATGGAATGGAATGAAGAACTCGACATCGGTGTCAGTTCTATGAATAATCAACACAAAAAAATCCTCGATTTAATGAATAAGCTCCACGATTTATCCGCGTCAGGCGCAGGTAAACAAGAACTTGGCGTCGCCATCAACGAGCTTGCAGACTATACCGTCCAGCATTTTAAGGAGGAAGAAGCTTATATGGAGTCAATCGACTTCCCTAAGCTAACCCTTCATAAAGGTATTCATACCGATCTTCTCAATAAATTAGGAAAACACAAAGAAGCTTTTGAAGCAGGCGATGGAGAGATTGGCGAAGAGTTCTTTGATTTTCTTAAATTGTGGCTGACTGCCCATATTAAGGGAATCGATAAAAAATATGGCGAACATGCAAATAGCTAAAAATAGATAATCAGCTTGAAAACTTACGAATTTCAAAAAGATTTCGTAAGTTTTTTAGTTAAAAAGAGCTGGTAGGGCGGCTTGGCCGCAGTGTCTGCAAATGATGGCGATGATGTCAAAAAAGTCGTCATTAATATCCATCTTACCGATAATCTCCATGCACTTCATACTGCCGAAAACTCGGCAGCCGCGGTCACCCCGGATATCCCATCATCCTCGCAAGCCAATGAATGACAATCTTCTGAAAATGCCATAAAATCTTTGGTTTTTTGTGTGTTATAAGACCAAATTATAATTTCAATTTGATTGTTCATCTAGTTTTCGATTACTTTTGCGGCAGTCGTTTTCTTATTGCTTCTCAAAAAATGAGGCATACTTATGGATTTGGAAGAATTTACGAAGAGATCTACTCATACTAAAAAAATCCTTTTGGCGTTTGGAATTGCCCTGAGCATGGGAGTTCTCGCACTTGCTTTTGTCTACGATGAAGGTCAGAGCAAAGGTCGTTGGTATAGTCTTTTACCGCCACTGATTGCTATAACGACCGCCTTCGTAACTCAACGGATTCTTTTAAGTTTATTCGCCGCCCTTATCACCGGTAGTTTTCTCGCCGCGATGGGCAGTGAGGTGGGATTTGCAGCGATTCTAACATCCGGAGTCGCTAAATCGGTCGACATCTTCGTCGGTACTGTTGGAGATAGCATCAACATGCAAATCTTGGCCTTCGTTGCTTTGGTGCTCGCCTTTATTTCAGTTTTGATTACTTCAGGTGGTCTAAAAGCAATTGTGATTTCTTTGCAAAAATACGTCAAGGGTCGTCAGTCATCACAGCTTATGACTGCCTTTATGGGGCTTCTCATCTTTATCGACGACTATGCTAATACGATGATTGTCGGATCGACTATGCGTAACGTTACTGACCATTACAAAGTCAGTCGTGAAAAGCTCGCTTTTCTTGTTGATGCGACTAGTGCGCCTGTAGCAGGTCTTGCATTCATCAGCACTTGGGTTGGTTATGAGGTCGGTCTCTTTGCAGACATATCTAAGCAATTAAACTTTGGTATCGATGGTTATGGCGTCTTCTTTGAGGCACTTAACTTTCGCTTCTACTGTATCTTAATGCTCGTCTTTGTCTTTTTGATTGCCTGGTCGGGTTGGGATTTTGGTCCGATGGCAAAGGCTGAGAAAAGAGCAAGGGCTGGCAAGGGCCAGGGTGGCTTCGACACAAAAACATCTGCTGCTGGATTCAAAGCAGTCGAAGCCGATGAACATGTCAGACTCTCCATTTGGACGGCAGTCGTCCCAATCTTTGTTCTTCTTTCTTTGGTCGTTGGTGGCCTCTGGTATGACGGTGGTGGTTTCGCTCACGGTATCGCTGGCATCTTCAGCTTTTCTGTTTGGCGCGATACCATCTCAGGGGCTGAAAACGGTATTCTTGTCCTTGCTATGGCAGCGCTTTTAGCTTGGGTTTCATCAATTATTTTCGCAAAATTGACCGCTCGTCTTCCGGCGAAAAAAATCGTTTTTTCAAGTGTTCGTGGCTTTAAAGGAGCGCTCTTACCCATTTCGATTCTGCTTTTCGCCTGGGCTTTAAAAGGAATCTGTGATGAATTGAATACCGGTGCTTTCCTTGCTTCGACCATTGGTGATGCCATTCCAGCTGGAGTATTCCCTCTAGTGACTTTCATTCTCGCAGCATTAACAGCTTTCGCTACCGGCACAAGTTGGGGGACGATGGCGATACTTATTCCGACTTTGACGCCAGTTGCCTTCGCTCTTGATGGCGGGGCCTTTGGTCTCATTACACCGATCGTTCTTGCGGCCGTTCTCGATGGTGCGATTATGGGCGACCACTGCTCGCCGATTTCAGATACAACCATCATGAGTTCGATTGCTTCTTCCTGCAATCACATGGCGCACGTTCACACGCAGCTCCCTTACAGTATTACGGTTGCCTCCATAGCAGCATTGTTTGGTTACGTTCCATCAGCACTGGGTATGTCCTCTTGGCTGGGAATCGGTACGGCGAGTGTCTTGATGTTTGGTTTTTTCTACCTGAAAAAACAATCGGTCAAGCGGGCAATGCCGACCGAATTTACTTCTGAACTGAAGCTCAGTGGAAGCGTTAAGAGCTAAGAGAAAAAAATGTTTAGATCAAAGATAAAAAGGTGACCGTGAAAAACACCTCATTGCGGCGTTGTCACTTCGAATCGGCCTCCTCATTGACCTTACGTAAACTACGTCGGCCAATCTCGTGACGCCTTGCCCTTAGATGTTTTTCTCAATCTCGACTAAAAAGACAGGCATAGGCTTTATTCGATGGTCTCTTCTCGCCAATCTGGTTGGAAAAGGGCGCGGACGTTAATGTCTTCCAAGAGTAAAGGGTGCCCCTTGTCTTTGATAAAAAGAATGGCCTGCTTTGCTTCTTCTTGTGTCAGTCCTGAAGCGTTTGAAACGAAGTAAAGATCTGAAAGAGACTGAGGTGTCCTGGCAGAATAAATTTTTGTTGTTGAGACGTCACAGCCTTTGCTTTGACAGCCATCTAAAGGATAAGCCTTGACAGCATCGCGGAACTCAACCGCATCTTGTATCTCATACATAACGTCACTCAACAAAACAGACCAAATAGCTGCATTTTGTTGGTAATGACCGTCTTGATTTTGAACGTGTGAATATCCCCCTACCCAAAAGCGTGTCATACCTCTAGAATCGGTCTCGACCAATTGATCGACGACTTCAAAAACCAGCCCCTTATAGAATTTTGCTATGAAAGTCGAATCATCTAAGGATTTTCCCTCTCGGCCAGGAGCTGCAAAAAGAGTGCTCTGTTGACTGCCTCTGATGTAAAGAAGCTGCTCAGCATCTGGAGATGTTTGCAGGGGAATCATTTTTTCAGGAGAAAGGGAAAAATAGGGGTTGGAGGGACGAAACTTTCCTTCGGTGAGGCTACCGACGTGTAACCAAAGCAGAGGACCTTCGAGATAGCTGTTCTGTTCGGTTTGGACTGAATCAGGTTGAGCTTGTAAGGAAGCTGAAAGGACCGTAAAAAACAGTAAAATGCTTGGTAAACTTCTCATAAACGACCTCTACATAAAAACTTCAAACGGACGACAGACCTCTAACCTATGGGCTAGAGCTTTTCAACACGGATTAAAACAATGTGTTCGATGAGTGTTCGGATGGAAAAAATGTGTTATCTCATCTATTCAGCCTGATCTTAACCAGTCTATTTCCAAGAGTTGAAATGTCTACACAGATTTTGAATGAAATCATCGTAAAACTTAAAGCTTTCCCTTGGGAGCTTTATTGGCAGTATGGTGCAGCATTATTATCACTTTTCTATCTTATCATTATAATTGTTGCTGCTTACCATATCATCATGACTAAAGAGCCAGTGCAATCAGCGGTGGGATGGCTTGGCTTGGTCGTTCTATCACCTTTCATTGGTGGTTTTTTGTATTTAGGATTTGGCATCAACCGGATTAAGCGAGCGGCTAGTGCATCGCGTGCTCCGAGATCCCGTCCCAAAAAAATTCCAAAATCTTTAAAAGAGATGATACCTCATGAATCAGACCGAATGGTTAAGCAGCTGTTTACGCTTGGACAAAATATCCATCCCGGACCTATTGACGGTGGTAACCGTATTCGTCCGCTCGTAAATGGTGATGAAGCTTACCCGGCGATGATCAATGCGATTGAACATGCTCAAAAAAGTGTTGCGTTGTGCTCCTATATTTTTGATTACGATGATACTGGTAGACTTTTTACGAAGGCTCTCGCGGAAGCTCACAAAAGAGGTGTGACGACGAGAGTTTTAATTGACGATGTTGGAGCGCGCTATAGCCCTAAGCCCATAGATCGTATTCTTAGGAGGTCTGGGGTTAAAACCGCTCGCTTTATGCCGCGCTGGTCAGCTCAGCTTTTTCGCTTTGCCAATTTAAGAACCCACAGAAAGATCTTACTTGTAGATGGTCAGTGTGCCTTCATTGGTGGTATGAACATCCGCCACGGAGCTTGTCTTGAGAAAAAACCAGATCATCCGATTCAAGACATTCACTTTAAGCTAGAGGGACCTGCAATAAGCGGTTTGAATGAAATCTTTCAAGAAGACTGGTTGTTTTCTACTAACGAAAATATTTCTCTACCCAATTGGCCAGAAAAACGAAACTTAGCGGATGGTCGTGCCTTTGTGAGAGCCATACCCGATGGCCCTGATGTGGACTTGAGTAAATTATGGTGGCTTTATCTAGGAGCATTAAGCGTGGCACAGAAAAGCATTCGTATTGTTACACCGTATTTTCTGCCAGATCCTCAACTATCAGCAGCGCTGAAAGTGGAAGCCATGAAAGGCCTGAATGTTGAAGTGGTTTTGCCCGAGAAGAACAACCTTTTTTTTATGGATTGGGCGATGGAGGCACATTTTGAAGATCTTTTGCAGGCTGGTGTAAAAATTTACCGCAGCAGCCCCCCGTTTGATCATAGTAAAATATTTACCGTCGATGACCGTTGGGCTTTTGTTGGTTCCTCCAATCTTGATTCCCGTAGTTTGCGTTTAAACTTTGAGGCAAATATAGCTGTTGTAGATGATCAGTTTAATCTTCAATTGAAGTCTATTATCGATCAAAAGAAGGCTAGATCGCGCCTGATGACTGTCAACGAAGTCAAGTCTTGGCATAGGGCGCGAAAGTTTCGCAATCGAATGACGAATCTTTTATCCCCTTATCTTTGACAGGACTGTGGAAGTCGATCTTTCCTTAATAGCTAAAAGCTTTCACTTCACCATGATCAAAGATCGCTTTATAAAGACCGCAGTAAGAGTGATCTTCTGCATTGCAAGTATCTCTTATGGCTTTTAGTTCTTCGATTGGCTTATCTTTGCTTGGTCCAGGCTTTATGATCTCTGAAGCGTATGCGAAGGAAAGATTATCGTACTCTTCGATGACTTCTGTATGACCTGTATGACAGACATCACCACAAAGCATTTCTCCATAAGCGCTGATCTTGTCATAAGGAGCGGTGTCAGCGAGCCTGACTTCGACAGGAACAGGGATATCACCTTTGATCGAAGCATCTGGATTGGACTCGAGTATTTCGCCAAGCTCAATCGACTTACTACTCTGTCCATCAGCGACGACTGAGATGACGAGCCTACCAAGTTTGATAAAAGTCCGTGGACTGTTTGGGCCGTTTGACGGCTGAGCACTGCGGCTACCTGAGGTAGCGTTAATGAGAAGGGGGCGTTTTAACTTGGCTACGATACAAGAGAGTGAAGCTGGTTTCGGTAAATCGTTGAGATAGTCTACAAACTCTTTGATGGATTGCGGATTGTTCTTTTCACCGGCGTAGTCAATGCAGTTTGTTGGTTTGCTTGGCGTCGGCGTAGAGCTTGCGGTCTCCTCAGAAGCTTCTTGCGCCGCTGTATCGGCCTCTGCTGACAGTGAGTCTTTATTATTATCTTGAGATGGTGATTGCTGAGGTGCCTTTTGGTCACCTGACTTTTCGTTTTTAGAACAAGAAATGCTTATAAGCGTAATCATAAAGAGCAGCTTCAACTTCATCAATGTGTTTTCTCCGCATAAGTGATCACCGTTTATCGGAATAATCCAATGAAAACTGTAGTTTAAAATCAAGTGCTTTGATTGGGATTGGGAACTAGGAATAATTACAGCTACTTAAATAGAGAAAGAAAAATCAGGCAACGCAACTCAAAAAAGCGACGAAACATGAAAACTATAAATCTAATCTTGAGCAAGGTTTGTCGCCATCTCGCTTCTTTAGCCCGGATCCGAATTTCTAGACGGTTGATGTGTTGCATCGTCGTCGTGAAATCCTCATGTACCAGTGCGTACACTGCGGTTTCACTCCTCCTTGCGCCTTTCACCCGTCCGAACTTCGAATCCGTTGATATTAAGGACTATTTTCAAAAAATTTCGGATCTCAGCTTTGGGGGCGAGTCAAGATAAACATGCTAAGGATTTTCGGTTCTAAGGAACTGTCGGATGCCGTAGTCCATTAGGAGTCGACAGTCGGAGCAAAGCTCCCTGGTGCGGCTCCAGCAAAGAAGCGGGTAAACTTAAGATCTGCGTCGCCCGCCGAAGCTTCCCTTATCGACCGTTTAACAAACTCATATTCCAATTGATCGATCGCTTCATGGAGTTCTGTTAACGAACTCTCTTTGAGTCGTAAAAATCGAAACGCATAGACATGCCCCTCCTCTTCGCGATGCTCAACGAGGTCTTTGACAAGATTTACCGACCATTTTTCTTGAATGAGGCGCGTTAAAGGACCGGAGCCCACCCACTTTTGCAAGCTGTATTTAGGGATCTTAACCTTGCCTTCAGCATGTAGTTCGATGAGCTCAAGCTCATCAAGCTTTTTGAGATACTTAAAAACACATTCTTCACTAAGTTGGCTTTGCTCTTTGATGTCGTCTAAAGAGATTCTTTCTACAACAAGCTTCCAAAAGAAGTTGAAGTAGTCGATATTCTCACAAAAAAACTGTTCCTGTTGGTCGGTAAACCGCGCCGGTTTCATCTGCTCGGTTTCGATCTCCGCGAGAATGTCATAGAGCTTTGTGTCGAGTACTTGGCACATCGAATTGAGTCTCCTGAAGGAACAATCATCTCCGCTAAATATTTTTTTGATTGCCGATTCCGATAGTCCGACTTTGTCGGCTAAATCTCGGTATTTCATCTTGCGTGCTTTGAGAATCTTTTTCAGTTGACTGAGAACAACTTTGAACTCTGAGGCCATCGACTTTCCCCTGCTTGATTTAAATGCGTACCGATTTTTTATACTTTTTTGTCTCACATAGCAAATAAAAGCCAAAAGGTATAAGAAGTTTCCAATATTAATCGCAAATAAAGTTCATAATAAGATCAAGGGAGATGATCATGAAAGCGGCATACATTATCTTTGTTTCACTAATGTTTATCCCAAATTTAGCAGCAGCAGACATTGAAAAGCATAAGTTACAGCTTGTCGGACTCTATGAGCTTGAAGAAGAAAACGAACGCTGCCCTGCCTTGGTAACTATCAAGGCTGATAGTGATTGCTTGTATTTAGACGCTTTTGACGCTGACAATCGTCCAAGCGCAGAAGTTGCATACTGCCAGCTCAATGAAGGAGTGAGGCGCGATCGTCAATTGGTTGGGGATCTTGCCAAAAAGTGGCGTATCGAAACGATTGAAGACGTCATCTCGGAGGAAGGTCTCAAGCATGTCTACAGAGAGGTTTACCGCAACCTTATGGGGATTGCTGAAACCAGTTTTAAGATCGAGCAAACCTTGGTGAGAGACGATCAGCAGTTTGTTATGACTTATACAGCTGTTCGCTCGCAGCTTTATTCTTATCCCATTGTCGAGTCGGCGACGTGCCGTTTCAAGGTCGCCGAATAGCGTCCCATTATAGCATCCCTTGGGCAACTGAGGGGTGCACTATCCTCATACTTGTTGACCTCTAGGAGCCTTCGTAATAGATAATCCTCTCAAATCAATGTGTCTTTAAAGAGGATTGGGAACGCTATGATGAAGGTCGGAATTGATTTAGGTGGCACCAAAATCGAAGGTTTGGTGATCGACAGTCAAGGAAATGAGTGTGTTCGAAAACGCATTGCCACCCCCCAAAATAACTACGACCAGACGATAGAGGCGATCGTATCTCTGATTAAAGACATCACAGCTGAAGTCGGTGCAAAAGACTTTAGTGTCGGAATCGCGACGCCAGGTGCGATCTCGCCAGCGACTGGCCTTATTAAAAACGCGAACTCGACTTGGATCATCGGTAAGCCTCTTGGAAGAGATCTTGAAAAAGCCCTTGGACAAAAGATCCGCCTCGCTAATGACGCCAACTGTTTTGCTCTTTCAGAAGCAACAGATGGGGCAGCAGCCGGAGCAGAAGTCGTGTTTGGTGTCATTATCGGAACCGGATGTGGCGGTGGGGTGGTTGTGAAGAATCACGCTCTTTACGGCATCAACGCTATTGCTGGCGAATGGGGACATAATCCCCTCGCTTGGCCAACTGCAGAAGAATTACAAACCGCTCCCGATTGTTACTGCGGCAAGAAGGGCTGCATCGAGACCTATCTTTCAGGAACAGGATTCGCCAAAACATTTGAAAAGGCCTACGGTCGTACTTTAAAGGCTCCTGAAATTGCGGCTCATGCAGAGCAAGGCGATAAGGACTGTCTCGCTCATCTTGATACTTACTACGATCGTATGGCTCGCTGTCTCGCAACAGTCATAAATATGATTGATCCGGAAGTCATCGTCCTTGGTGGCGGTATGTCAAACATCACAAGCATCTACGAGCACGTACCAAAAAAGCTCGCAAGCTATGTGTTCTCTGACCGCGTCGATA
>CAZBDM010000024.1:0-17835 GCA_964490675.1 uncultured Oligoflexales bacterium | reverse complement strand
TGACCTGGAAGAGCTTTTGCCTTTAAAGCAAGGTGGGTAAAAAAAGCCGCTTACCCTCAATCCACAATTCGTGATTGGATGAGAAAGGGTGAAGCCAGTGTTGTGACTAGCGAGAAGTTCGACTTACCTGGGGAAGAGTTGATCTCCAAAATCAAAACTCTGGAATCAAAACTCAGGGAAGCAGAGGCTCGAGTCCTGCGTTAAAAGCCGCAGACAGTTTTGGCTTGAAGCTCTACGACTTTAAAGTCTCACCAGGGAAGACTTTTCTGCCAGAATATTTGCTAAGCTTTATATATAAAAATTCTCTGCTATTTATTGCAATGAGGTACTGCGTTCTAAAGTCATCGCATGTCTTTCCATTCGATCTTTCCCTACGGGCGGAATTCTTTGTCCACCTGCTCATCTGCGAGACTGTAGCGAGCCTCTAGTTTTTGTTCGACGTAAAGGGCGTCCTCGTATGATTTGATCCCCCGTACAAGCGGAGCATGATCGCCATCCTTAGTGATATACTTAACGGCAAAGCTGTGTTGAGGGACGCGGTTTTTAGTGTAGGCCGTGTAACGCTCAACATAAAACTGTGCGACCAGTCGCGGGTCGATATTATGGGTGCGGCGAAAAGAGGGGAGAGGGCCATGTGTCACTTTAATAAGATTCCAAATCAGATATACTTTTGTTTGATTGAGAAAAAAGCAGAGCGTCGCATAAGCCATCCCGATTCCTACTGTCGGGTGGATTAAAAATAACAACATCGCAGGATGAAACTGAAAGATCTCTTCATCAAAAGTTGTGATAAAAGCTGCTAAAGATAAGATAACAATACTATTCCAAATGATAGAAAAGAGCAGGAAAAACCATTTTAGAGGATTATGCTTCCAAGGGTAAACAAGAACACTTCCTTCACTGCTTGTTACTTCAACAAATGTCTTGCTTTGGGTGACTCTCGGTTTTTGAAATTGTATATGGCCAGCGATAGAAAAGGCTTTGTTACAGGATGAACAACTACCGAGGCCAGTATTAATGTTGACATCGTTGGCTTTTAGTGCGGCTCCACATAGGGGACAGCTGAGTTGCACAATTCACCTCCTGATTTATTAAAGCGTAAAAGACAAAGGCTCGCGAAGCATTTCCGCTCTGAGAGCATCAGCCGCTTTGTAAAGGTCACCGTGTTTCGTCTGTACCATCGATTGTAAATAAGAAGCAGTGCGGTAGATCAATGCTGTCACATCGCCAGGCCCGAAGTATTCAGTCGTCACTTCTTTCAGAAGGTCATTCCAGTCGCGCATCTGCATCCACTCGGAAATGATATAGCCAGCTTTAGGGTTGAAGTCTTTCAGGACCGGGTACTTTCTACGGCCAAAAGGTGGGTCGTAGAGTTCTTCAAAGAGTTCGTAAGGGTAAAACTGATTGAGCTCTTTTTCGATTGCGCGTGCGTCCCAGGGGAACCGGTAAGAAGGACTACAACCAGGCTCTTTAAAGCGAGCCAAAGACAACGCTGCCATCAGCTGGGCTGTTTGCATAAGGTTGTCAGCGTTTATTTTTCCACCGACAATCATATCAGCCACCATTAAGCCGCCCGCGTGAGGGAAAAACCGGGCAAGAGAACCAAAGGGGGTGAGCTTTTCTTCATTGTCGAGCGCTTCAATAACGTGTAAGTGAAGATGAAGACGTGCTAGAGATCCTTGGCATTTCGCCTCAAGAAAATCATGACAACTCCGCGAAAACTTACAGCCTTCACACATCGAGTCCAAGTAGCTGTCGGTATGAGCCAAAACGAACTCATGGGCGGGTGAGCTGCAAGGAGGCTCCTCTTGTAGTTTCTTCTTAAGGCGTTTTTTATGAATCAGAGTCAGATCAATTTCACGATCTTGATGGCGTTTAAAGCTTTTTTTGTAAAAGTTTTCGATGGCCACTAAATCAAAGTCACGGCCGACAAGGCCGAGAAAGGTGGTGGTGTCATTTTTAAGTTTCGACTTGCCTTCGACCCTTTGAGGGGAGCCCATTTTGACAAATGCTTCTAGATTAGGCCAACAGCTAAAGCCAACTGCGTCTTTACCGCGTCGTCCCGCTCTTCCCAGCATTTGTAAAATCTCGGAGGAGCCATAAAAGGTAATGCCGTTTTCGCCAGGGCGGGTGAAGTCGCTGATCAGAGCTGATCTCACTGAAAAATTTATGCCGAGGCTCAGTCCCATAGTGGCCGTGCAAAACCTAAGAAGTCCATCTTTGACTAAATTCTCAACGGCAACCCGTGCTGGGGGAGCGAGTCCAGAATGGTGAAATCCGACGCCATAGGTTTGTAGCATGGCACGCATTGGTGGTTTGATAAAAGATAATGCTTTACATGCCTCGTGGGATTTTTGCAGGGACTCACCAATCTTTAGGCGCTGCTCTTCTTGCAGGGGTTCACACTCCTTCATGATTGCCTGGGCGAGCAGTTCGCAAGATAACCTCTTTCCAGCATAAACAATCGTCGGTGAGAGTTTTAAACCATCTAGCTTAACAAGCATGCGGGCGATATCTTGATGCTTAATGGCGGTTAAGTCTCTTTTTTGGCAACCCTTGTAAGCAGCCGCGGGAATGACATCGGGTATCAACCATCTGCCATTGTAATAAACCAAATCTGCCAGAGGTACCGGCCGCCCTTCAACTTCAATATGACGACATGGCCTTGCTTGAAGCTTCTCGAGCCAATCACAGAATTCTCGAGCGTTGGATAAGGAAGCCGACAGAAAAAGCATCTGACAGTCTTGCGGCGTCAGAATGATCGCTTCTTCCCAGGCGCTACCGCGACCTTCTTCTTGAATATAATGATACTCGTCGAAGACAATCAAGCGGCGACCAAGGTCTGGTTCAACCCCTAAAAGAGAATTACGATAGGACTCTAAGGTTGCCACAACGACGGGCGCATTGAGGTTTTCTTTGATATCACCGGTGGAAATGCCGACATTTTCTTCACCGTATTGTTGGCGAAACTCTTTGAGTTTGTCGTTGGTCAAGCTCTTTACCGGACAGGTGTAACAGGCTCGAAACCCAGGATCGTTGAGGTGAACGGCAAAAAAGGCTTCGACAACCCGGGTCTTACCGGCTGTCGTGGGTGCATCAACAACGACGTTTTCTTTGGCAAGAAGGGCGTCGACGGCATTTTTTTGCCATTCATCTAGTTCGTCCAGTGGGCTTTTCGGTGGAATATAAGGGGTTCTTGCTAATTCTTCAGCTTGCTCGAGCCATAGATCAATCTGCTCCTGAGTCTTTTTAACAGCGTCGGGACTGACCTTTGGCGCATGAATGGTTTGCGGACGCGGTTCTCTGCGGCTAGAAGCGCGGCCAAATTTGTTAGGCTCTTTTGACCAACTTGATTTTTGTTTCTTTTTGTGAGTTTGGCGGCGGTTCTGTTGTGAGCGTCTAGACAATATTCAGCCTGGGTCAAAGGTTTAGGTTGATTGCTTCTTTGGTTTAAGGACATAGAAGGTCGCAGTGGCCATCGCCACTGGTTCCTTTTCTTGGTCGACAAAAAGAAGAGCTTGAGCTGTTCTCAAACGATTACCAGAGTGAATGATCTTAGATTTACAGAAGAGTGTTTTGCCAATTTCGAGAGGTTTAAAGTAATTGACTTTCAACTCAACGGTTGAGGCGACATCCTTCTCGTGCATGGTCGTAAAGACCGCGGCACCGCAAGAAAAGTCGAGGTAAGACGAAACCACACCACCGTGGACTCTTCCGGCGAGAGAAAGGTGATCTTCTCTTAGTTTAAGGGCAAGCTCTGCGCTGTTGTTTTCGTAATCGATGACCGTAACTTCGTAACCTAACCAATCTCCAAACTTGTCTGGATGTTGGTAGTGCTTGAACGGTAACTCTTGTTTGCCCATAAACGTCTCTAAATCGGTTCTCTCACAAGCGGCATGGTCATACAACGGGGACCACCGCGCGCTCTTGATAACTCTGAACTTGGAATGGTAATCACATACTTTTGACCATCGACGATGTCTTTTTTGCAGACCTCTTTTTCGAGGTCGAAATCGTCTTCAGATAGAACCTCATAGCCATACTTTTTAAGTTCTTCGATGGTTGCTGTATTACGGTCATAAAGTACGACGATACCTGGGGCTAGTGTAAAAGAGTTTGCTCCATCAGTCCACTGTTCCCTGGCTTGTTGGATGTAGTTATTTTCGCCACCACAGCAAATCGGTGAAAACTTAATACCAGCATCGTGCAAGGCCGCTGTGAGCGAGGGTTCGCGCTTGCCAAAATCTTTGCTGCCTTTTGCCAGGTCGATATTAACCACGCTTAAAGTCTCGGCAAAGCCTTGATTAATCATTGGCGGAAAGACGAGAAACTCTTCTTCCGACAGGCGGGTAAAAATGGTGTCGAGGTGCATTTGCGATCGACTAACAGGCATGCGCACCATAATTAACGTTTTGAATTGATCAAGCTGCCTGAGCGTGTCTGCCAAGATATCAATCGATTGCTCCATGGTTCTTTCTGATGCACCGACGACGACAACGCCCTCTTTAAGGATCATGACATCGCCACCTTCAAGGGTTAGTGATCCAAACTGGGAGGTTCTTTTGATGTCTTCGTTGGAGTTGATATCGAGATAAATGTCGGTCCCAGAAAAGTGGGGGTGATGCTTAAAAACAAATCGACTAAGGATCGCTTCTCTGATGCGGGAAGCTCTTTTCATTGCAGATATGATCACTCCGTTTCCGACGGTGATTTGAGCATCGCGACTCATAAGAAGGTTAGGAATTGGCCGCAGATCGAAAAAATAATTTGATTTCATCTTATCAGTGGATGCCGGAATGCCGTGTATGAGATAATCTGCAAGCTCTGATGGGTCGCAAGAGTGAAGCTTGTCATGGACGTGCTTTGGTAAGTGCTCTATGTCTGCAATCGCATCGATCAGGGTCGAAACTTCGTTTTGATTAGCGTCAAAGGATTCTTTGATCAAGTCTTTCATGTCCCAGACTTTAACCCCGAAGCTTTTCATTGCAGATCGAAAAAACGAATGTTCCTTACGAGCATTTGGCCCATGGAGAATGTCGTCAAAAAGGAGATCACTCATCAGTGAGGGGGGCATAAGGTCAACTTCTAGACCCGGGTCGTGAATCAGGACTTCCTTGAGCTTTCCGATTTCTGAAAAGACTTGCAGTTGCATAAATGTTTACCTTCTAGCGATTAAAATATTTCGGCGATCGTGCAGCGTAGGCTGCCTCCGCCTTTTTCGAGTTCATCGATTGTTACACCGTGAATATTGAAGCCTGCGTTGAGCAAGGCATCGCGGGTCGCGCCTGTCATGGCGTCAACCGAAGTCTGGCTAAAAAGAACGTCTCTTTCGGTGATGGCAATCGAGTTGCCGACGAAGTGGTTTTTTTCGTCTTCGGTGATGAAGTGACACTGGTCACCGTAGGCTTCTTTTATTACGGCTGGTATGTCTGGGTCAATGAAAGCCTTCGGATAAATGAGACAGAGCCTACCCGCCAGGATCGCAAGTACAAGATTTGTATGGTATTCATGGGGGTTAAGCTCAAAGCTGAGGGTGTAATCGAGACCGAATGCATTGTGCATGGCTTTGCATCCAAGCTCGTCGGCGCGATGGCTTTTCCCACAAAAACCGATATTTCGTTTACGATCGACGGCCAGGGAGCCTGTCAATTCGCAAATCCCAGGCTGATCGGAAAGATCTTGCAGTTCGTAATTAAAGGTCCGGGTAAAGAGATTTCTGACGTCGGTCCGCTTGGTCTCTTTTTGACGAACAGGATGATACATGTGTCCGATGATCAGTTTGCCAGGAATTGTTGCGAAAGCGTTGTTTGGGAAAATTCCATCGTCGTAACCTTCGAGTCCTGGGAAGGTGATGACAGGCACTCCTATGCTACTGATTTTACTGGATATCTCAGTGTGTTGCTGGAAGGCTCGTTGTCTGTCGAGCTTTAACGAGAGGTCGATATACTCGTTGTCCTCTGCAGCTTCGGCACTGATTTTAAAGCCTTCTGGGGTTACCAGCATAGCAGCTGTCATGGTGCACTTAGCTGCTTGTTCACTTCTCGAAAACGCGTCAAGAAAAGCAGAACGGTCATCCTGATTCATTTGTCATATCCTACGGAAATGTAAGTTGGACAGGGTAAAGTCTTTGAATAGGCTTTACCCCGACAGATTAATGATTTTTATGTATTTGACAAGCACCAATTTAAAAGGGGATTTCACTGATTTTGTCGGTTATTACAAATTGTTAAATTGGTAAGAATCAATTTAACCGAAAATAGCTGCTCAAGGATCTCCTAAGTGAAGCCGAAACACCTTTTGAACTTATTGCATAAAGAGACTTTTGATGAACTTAGAAAAGAACCTCAAAATTGGCGCTTTACTATCTTTTTTGATTGTTCTTGCAGCCTCTTTCCGTGTGATTTTAACTGCGATGAAAGGTGGTCCTTTTATGTCGCTAGTCGTAGAATCCATTGGGCTTGCTGCAACCATTTTTCTTTTTCTCTTGCTTAGAAAACAGCATAAAATTCATCGGCTTTCCGGCAGTTTAACGAAGCATTTGGCTAATGATATTAACGATACAAATAAGTTTAGTGGGGTTATTGAAAGCTCAAACAAGAAAATCGCGTCAACAACTTCTGAACAATCAAGTAGTACAAAAAAGTCAGCTTCAAAAGCTGAAGAAATCATGATTGGCCAAAAAGATGCGATCGGCAAACTAAAAGAATTCAGCGATAGTATCAGAGAGACTGCCGATGATTTTCAGTCGATCAAAAAACGCAGCCAGCGTATGAAAGAAACCACCAATACCATTCTGAAAAATAACCAAGGCATCGAAGAGTTCGTTAAAACGATGCGGCAAGTGGTCAAAAAAGTCGAACACATCAATAATATCGTCTTTAAATCAAACGTCCTGGCGATTAATGCCGCCATGGAGGCTAGCACTGCTGGGTATGCCGGACGCGGTTTTAAAGTCATTGCCGAAGAGGTTTCAAAACTTTCCAATCTTATCGGACAAACAGCAGATGAAGTGTCTCACTTGACCAACTCAGGACTTGATAACATTACCAAGATTTCAAAGGATAATTCAAAAGCAGTCAATGAAGCAGATTCGACATTGTCAGATGTGATCAACTGTTTAGAAACTGCAACCCAGAAAGCGAATTCGGAAGTTCTTTTGATGAACGATATCGTTCGCAGTCTACAAGAATTTGAAAAGGCATCCAGTGATCTTTGTGGAGAGATTAAAAATGTTGAAAGTTCGTCCAACACAATCGCTTCAATTGCTGCAGAAAACTCAAAATCATCGGTCGACCTCAGTATTAAAAACGAGGCGATTGTTAAAAATATCTTAGAACTTCTTGAGTTGCAGACCGGACTTAAGATTACAGAAGTGTCTCCCACTGAAGCCTACGATCTTATGCGCAAAATGCCGATCATTGATGTCAGAAGACCGGACGAGCGCATCGGCGGTGACGTGGGATACATTAAAGGCTCAGAGTTTGCGACCATTGGTGATGATTTTGATAAATATCTTCCTAGCTTAGATAAAAACGGTTCGTACCTGTTTATCTGTCGAAGCGGCGGACGATCGAAGAAGGCTGCTCAACAAGCAAAAATGGCCGGGATAAAGAAGGTTTACAACGTGACAGGTGGAATGCTTCGCTGGGTAAAAGATGGGCTGCCTGTCACTGGTGCAACTGATCCGGAAATCCAACGCAAAAATGCCGCTTAGATGCCACTCGACCACTAAATCGAAAGACAGTATAATACCGCGAGGTCAACCGTGGAGGAGTCGTCGATGGAATTTTTACTAGAAGCAGAATCAGGAATCCGCTTGAGTTTTTTTCTCAGCACTCTTCTTGTTATGGGTATTCTTGAAAGACTCTACCCCCGCAGAGAAAGAGTCGCGGAAACCCCCATGCGTTGGTTTAACAACATTGGTATCGTGGTCCTCAACTCGGTCGTCCTAAGGCTTTTAGTGCCAATCCTTCCGGTCGGTCTTGCAGTCATCTTTTACGACAAAGGTTGGGGTCTTATGCCAACCATCGGTATTACGGGTCTCACCAACATCGTTCTAACCGTGATCCTGCTTGACGGTATCATTTATTTCCAGCATGTGCTCGTTCATTACGTGCCGGTCTTGTGGCGTTTTCATCGCATGCACCACACCGATAGAGACCTTGACGTTACCAGTGGCAATCGTTTCCATCCGGTCGAAATCGTTTTTTCCATAGGTGTCAAGCTTCTTTCTGTAGCGATTTTGGGTGTGCATCCGATCGGTGTCGTTATCTTCGAGGTGATTTTAAACGGTATGGCGCAGTTTAATCATGCCAACGTCAAGATACCCGAAGCGATCGATCGTAAATTAAGGCGATTTATTGTCACTCCTGACTTCCACCGGGTCCACCATTCCTATATCGAAAGAGAAACCAATAGTAACTTTGGTTTTAACCTTTCGATTTGGGATCAGATCTTTGGGACTTATATTGCCGAGCCTAAAAAGGGTCAAATCGGAATGGATGTTGGACTTGAGGACTATTCAGATCCTAAGAAGCTCAATCTGCTCTTTATGCTTAAACTTCCTTTTACCAAAGAAACGGCTCGGGTCGAGGATAGCGGCCAACAAAAGACCGCCTAAACTTTCGGTAAGATTGGTCATGATTTTTGTTCCAATTCTTTGTCTGTAAAATTCAGGCAGAACCGAGACATCGCAGGTATTGGCATAATACTCCCCCATTAAGAAGTAGATTTAGAATTTAACCTCAGACGCCTCTTGGGTTTTGAGTCCCACTGGTTTCTTTTGAATATGGGTTTTGAGGTCGGATACGAAAACAATTTCTTTTTTGAGATCAGTGTCATTCCAAATTAAAAAACCAGCTATGACCAATAATGCCATCAACAAGATTCTTTTCGCCCAAATAATATGATTTGTTTTCGAAGAGCTATAATTACAATGCGGACAAATATAAAGGCTGTTGACAACATCCTCCTTGTCAATGGAACCCAAACAAAACTTGCATAGGACAGTGGCCTTTTTTGTCGTGACCATGGCTTCGCCCCCGATGTGTTGGTAGATGACAGCTCTATAGTACAACACAATCTTCTATACAAACCATGAGTCAAAGAAAACAGGTTATTTTTCAAGTCATTTCGGTAAGTAGGGCATTATTCTATGACAGATAGGCTCGAGGGTTGGTTATTCGACCTAACTATGGACACAATTCGTCGGGTTATGTTTAGATGTCAGAGGAATCTTTTCCGATAGCATTGAGGATAGACTCGTGGAGGTCTTCCATCCATTTGTCGACTGCTTTTCTGACGTGCTTTTTACCATTGAAGGCATTGAACAAGGCATCGGTAAGGAACTGCGGAAGCACAGAAACTCCCAGTTTGAAGTCATAGGATATAGTTGGTTTGGTGGCGTCTTTAAATTTGAAATTGTCGACGTCAGCAAAGTCACCCGTAACTGTTTGAGTGCTGTAAACTCTCTTAAACGTGACTTTAATTTTTGTTGTGAAAGCTAAAATATCAACCCCAGGTCTTACTAAAACGTCTGCCGAAGCCTCTGCCCACAGCTCTCCTTTAGCAGGAACACGCAACTGGATTTCATCCTTTTTTATGCCAGTAAACCCTGGAGGGTAAGGTTTGAAGTCGAATTTGGGGTAATGTACTTTCTTGATACGAAAGTTCTTTTCGCCATCAAGAGACGTTCTGATCGATTCCATAAGCATTTCTTTGAGCTTTGGTTGGGCTACATTTACAACGTCAGGCCAAAAGTTGTTAATCAACTCGTTAAGAGGCTCGACAAGCTGTTCTAGTTCTTCCTGGCTGATATCATCAGCAGCTGTTGTGGTGGTGACCTGCGTGTCTAAGTTAGAGGTTTGATTGTAGGCATGACTTGTCGACTGATTATCGTCAGCTGGCGTCGCTGCTTGACTGGGGGTGTTCTTTTTTTTACGAACAGTGTCTGATTCTGACTTACAGCCGTAAGCTGATAGAATAGTCAAAATAGCAAATAACAATGTCCAAATGAGCTTCAGCTTCATGGTCAACCTCAAATATGGCTCCGCAGTTTTGCTATCGGCAAATAGAGCAAAAAACTTTAGTATTGACTACTAAGTGATCAAGATAAGGGCTGAATAAGGGGCTTATTTTTTCATATTTGGCCATGTGGTCAGAAACTTCTTGCATTCTTTTGTCAGTTGTTTAGTGTTCGGATCATTGAGAAATCGTAAAGTTAAAAAGCAAGGCAGTTCTTCAAAAGATGCCCGGCGACGAAGTCAACAGCTTCTGGGCAAGTCATGATGAACGAGTGCGCATGCACTTTTTCAGGGACGGATTGCTAAATGATCAGAACCTGACTTAAAGAATTTATGCTCAAACACTCTTTAAAAATTTTTACAGCTCTGACTCTGATCTGCTTTTCAAGCTTTGTTTTTGCGGGGCATAGGGGCTGTGAAGGTAGCGCCCTTGGTGTTGCAGAAGAGCTCAGTCCACTTACAAGAGTTGCGTTTAATGACTGGATCAAAGGTCTTTCCAAACGGGAAAATGCCGAATTTATCAGAGCAGCATGGCCGGATATTGTTGCAAAGAATCAAACGCAAAGAGTTTTGACCTCAAATCGCCGGGACGATCTGAGAACATACAAAGTCGGCTTCAATTGGATTATGCAGCTTTCGCTGAGTTATGGGCTTGCTATCCCGAGAGAAGATGTTGCATTTGCTTTAGGTCGCTACGACATGGGTGATTGGACCACTGGCAGTCTGATCAACTTGGCTTCTGTCGTAAGCCGGTCAGGTATGGAGGTACGTGATCGCTGGTTAGAGATCTGGCAAGAAACAGTCATCCAACGCATAGAAAGGGATGGAAGTCTTTTCCCTGCGATTCTCGTTCCGCGCGTGTTGGCAGATGTTGAGGGCCGAACTGGATACGATCAGCACATCGATTTTTGGGCTCTACGACGAGGGTATTTAAAGCGCTGGCAAGGGTTTTTTAAATTATGGCAAGACAAGTTACGATCGATTCTCATTGCAGACAGAGGTCACCAGATGAGTGACAGAGATCTTGTTGAGCTGGTTCGTCAGTTTGATCGGGTAAGGCTGCGTATCAACCCAAAGTTAGCTCAGGCTCTGCAAAGAAAGACCAGTCATTTGGTCGAGAGAGATCAGATTTCACAGGTAAACTTGACAATCATCATTGGTCGCCTTGCCGAAATGGGTTACCAGTTTGAAAAGTATCTCGTTGAAGCGATTTTTGCGTCCATTCAAAGTGGGATGTACGGGCGACGAGACCTAGCTATGATCGGCCGAGCGTTTCTGATCTCCGATCCTGATTTGGCGCTTTCTTTTTGGCAGAGCGTACTGGCGATCGGCTATCAGTTTGAATGGGCTTCTCTAGGTGAAGCTGAATCTCACATCATTTACCTATTTCAGCAGCATCTGCTTTTTTCAGAAGGGGCCTATTTTAAAGGCCTTCCGCACTTGCAAGGGCATTTTTTTGCTGATCGTGGTAGTCCTCAACCTTCTTTTTTACAGCAGCAAGTGACAGACTCTTTAAAGCAGCTTTGTGATGGGGATTGTACCCTCTATGAGGAGTACTTTATGCCTGATGTTGCATCTCATGTGGATATTTACTTCTGGGAAAGAAAAATAGTTATTCAGGTCGATGGTCCTGATCATTTTTATCTCAATCTTGAAACCGGGGAGTATCTTCTTTCTCCCCGCCACGAGTGTCAGGATAGTCTTCTGTTTGGTGCAGGATATACGGTGATCAGGGTTCCCTTCTTTGTTTGGGACCGTCTTTTAACAAAGGAACAAAAGCAAAGTTATTTGCTCGATCTCGTTTTTCCTTGATAAGCAGTGGAAGTTCAACTTGCCCCCTTATTAATAGCAGCCCTGAGGGTTGTAGTAACCTGCGAACCGGTCGATCGTGCCCACCGCTCGCTCGACACCTGTTCCATAAGATCTATTTGGATAAATTTCATTGGCGATATGTTGCCAAGCATTGATATCAAAATAAAAAGGGTCACTGTCGTTGGGGCCGAAACGATAGGCTGTTCCTTGATCCGTGAGCACGAGAAACGAACCTTCAAAGACTTGACGATTCATATAGTCATGCGCAAGAACAAGCTTTAAGACATGGTAGTCATCAGCACTTGGAAAAGCTGAAAGAGTATATTCTTTAACTTCTTGCCATTCCGCAGAGTCGATGTCGTCTTTTTGACGCGCCTCAAAAATCACCTTGTCAATCGCACCGTCCAATCGATCATTTAAGGTCTTCACATAGACTTCAATAACTGTCAGGGCATGAGAGCTGCGATAAGCATTAAGTTGATCGATAAAGACTTCACAGTGTTTTGCTTCGTAAAGCTCTTGGTATTCAGCCGCTAAAGCTTCTGTTTGAAGCGGTGAGAGAAGAGTCGAAACGGCGAATAATGCACCGGTGGCTCTAAGAAGTGAATTAAGCATGAGCTAACCCCCCAAAAGAATGTAAAAATAATAAGTCTCAATTCTGCGGAGAAGCTAACGTTGGAGAGCCATTCTGGCAATAAAGGGATGACTGAAAGGCTCATTTAAGTCACTCAAAGGGATGAGCTAAATGAGTGAGGCCCGCTTAGCCACCTATAGTTCTGAAAGTCGATACATTACCTGTTTTGTGATCTTCAAGATAATGGCGTTCCGGTTTGGCGCCGATCACGCGCATAACTTCTTCAGCGATGGCTGCACTATCGTCTATAGGAAGTGGATGATCGTTGTCACCAAACAAGCACATCTTGAGGTGGCCGTTGGCACGTACCCTTAAGCGGTTGCAATCAGCACAAAAGTTGCAGGACATAGGATTGATGAGGCCGATCTTACCTTCAAAAAGCGGGCTTGACCAATCGTCTGCTGGACCTTTAGCAATAAAGTTTGGCTTTTTAGATGATTGGGTGAGACCGCGTTTCTGAAGAAGCGGAATAATTTCCGTCCCGAGGACTCTTTGCTCACCTGAAAAGCTGCCGTTGAGCTTGGTTTCCATGAGTTCGATAAAGCGCAGAGTGACCGGACGTTCCAGGGCCCAGTCGATAAATCTTTCAATTGATTCCCTGCTGCCATTGACTTCTCTAAGCAAGACGGCGTTGATTTTAGTCGTCATTATTTGGCTGGCCTCGTCAACAAGATCGAGGACGGTTTTGAGTTTTTTACTGCCGGTGCATTCGTAAAACTCTGCTTCATCAATGCTGTCAAGGCTAACATTGACTTGGGTTAATCCGGCTTCATGGTATCGCTTGATATTGTCGATTAACAGTCCGTTGGTCGTCAGTGCGATCTCTTCAAAGCCAATCTTTCTTGCCATGGTAATGGCTTCGAAACATTTGGGATGAACGGTGGGTTCACCTCCGGTGAATCTTACCTTACTAAAGCCGAGAGAGCGAAAGCCTTTCAAAAGGTTTTCAATGGCTGGTAACGATAGTTTTGCCTTGTGGCGATACCACTCGGGAAAACCTTTTGGTAAACAGTATTGGCACGAGAGGTTACAAGCCTCGGTTAAAGAAAACCTTAAATATTTGATACGGCGGTTAAAGGCGTCTTTTAATGGCTGACCGAAGTAGGTGTCCATTGTCTTTTTATCATTTGCGTTAAGCGCGAGTTCGTCTGCAAATGGTGAAGCATCCATACTCTCAGCTTTTACGACTTCAAGTGCGATACGAACGGAAAGTGACCCTGAGGCGATCAAGTCATTAAGGTAATGAAGGGCCGACTTTCTCCAAATGCTCGGCAAAGGAAGAAATTCATCTTCGCTGGCGAAGCAGTAAGCATGGGCAGGAGTTTCTTCGGAGAGTTCTGAAAGTCTTTTTAAATGGGTTGCTCTTACGCCAACCTGATCGACGGCAACCGTGCAAACTGTGTCATTTTGGGCAGCCTCGAGTGCAGAAACAATCCCAATCAAAGTAGCGTTGTATGGTGACGCAGAGTGGCTTTCGTCACAAACGATGGTGATTTTCTTGGCCAAAGGACTCGGGACATGCAGTCCGATTTCTTGCTGATAAAGCCTTTTTTGCTGATCGTCTTTTACCGAAACAATAACCTCTGCAAAGTGATCTCCCCAAAGATGAAGACCTCGCACAAGCATCGATGTTTCACCGAGAGGTCGGTATAGGCCCTTATCTGTTCCAAGCCGTCGTGACTGTCCGCCGCATAGTATCACTAATGTCTGCTGGCTCACCTAAAACACTCCTTGCGTTTAGTGGTTGTGACTGCATCTCACCCAATGAGAGTCCTCCGACCGATAAAACTCCTTTTTCCAGATCGGCACGCGCGTTTTAAGTTGGTCGATTATGTAACGACAGCCGACAAAGGCTTCGTTGCGATGGGGGGAAGCGACTTGAATCATCACAGCGATATCGTTGATATCAAGGTGGCCGGTGCGGTGAACAACACGAGCCTGATCGAGTTCGTACTTTTCTTTGGCTTCCAGGCAAATGCGTTTGAGTTCTTTTAGAGCGAGAGTTTCGTAAGCTTCGTAATGAAGATGGGTTACATCTTTACCCTCGTTATGGTCTCTTACGATTCCTTCGAAGCAGACATAGCCACCGCATCTGCGCGGCACAGGAAATGCATTGCGTTCTTCTTGCGCGTCTATTTTTGTGTCATTTAGCAAGCAGGTGATTTCTTCCATGCTTAACCTCCAGCTACGGGTGGAATGAAAACAAGTTTGTCGCCATTTTGTAAGACATGGTTATCGTCGACGAACTCGTCATTGACCGCCATCCGAACGGAATCGACCGGAAGGGGGAAGTGGTAACTACCGCTCAATTGTTCGTAAATCTGACGAGCGGTCGCCTCGCTGGGTGCTGAGAAGGTTTCTCGTTCTTTTCCGGCAGCATCTCTCAGCTGTGCGAAGTATTCAATCGTAATGTTTGTCATCACTTATCCTCCGGTTTGAGATATGCTCACTAAGTTAATAGACATAATCTTTAAAAACAAGGTTTAGCGTGCTTGAGGGAGGCTTTTCGGGTGAGTTCCTACGGTTTTGTAACTTATTCTTGAGTTTTATTAAAAGGCTGTGATAACATACTGCGGTTCTTGACAATCAATCCTACATTTTGCTAACTTACGTGAGCGTTGGTGCTGCGTTGATGTAGCCCAAAAGACGCGATCCTCAACGACTCGCTCCGAGTCAGGCTCCAAAACAGAGTTCCTCAAGGAGCAGGCTCTCGCAGAATCTTGTTACTTAAGGTTTCCTGAGGGTTCAGGTTCCTCAATTTATATTCTTATTGGAGGTTTTTTCAATGGTCGGAATGGCAGAATACATTTGGTTAGATGGGGCAAAGCCTACCCAAACGCTTCGCTCGAAGACAAGAATTTTCAGAACCAAAAAATCAGCAAGTGACGTGACTCCGGAAGATTTTCCCGTGTGGAGCTACGACGGTTCGTCTACTTACCAAGCAAGCGGAAGTGATTCCGACCTCTTTTTACAGCCAGTACGTGTCGTTCCCGATACAATACGAGGTGGCGAAGGTGATTTTCTTGTTCTTTGTGAAGTGATGAATCCAGATGGCACTCCTCATGCTTCAAACGGACGCGCTAAACTGAGAGAAGTTCTAGAAAAAGGCGGTAAAAATTTCGATCCTTGGATCGGTTTTGAGCAAGAGTACACCCTCTTTGACGGTATTAAACCGCTTGGTTGGCCAGAAAACGGATATCCTGCACCACAGGGTCCTTTCTACTGCGGTGTCGGTTCTGATGAAGTCTTCGGACGTCAACTAGTCGAGTACCATGCGAAAGCATGCCTCAGTGCTGGTATTATGATTTACGGTGTTAACGCGGAAGTTATGCCTGGACAATGGGAATACCAAGTCGGTCCTCGTGGATTTGACGGTGATTCTCCAGATCCACTTACCGTTGCCGATCACAACTGGCTTGCCCGTTACATGCTCTACAGACTCGGCGAAGAGTTTGGCATCAATGCTAAGCTAGATCCTAAGCCTGTCAAAGGTGATTGGAACGGTGCTGGACAGCACACTAACTTTTCAACCGCTGATATGCGTGATCCTGCGAAAGGCCAAAAAGCCATCGAAGAAGCAATAGCTAAGCTTTCTAAAAAACACATGGAGCACATTGCTGTCTATGGCCACGCTCTAGAAGAACGCTTGACTGGTGAGCATGAGACGGCTCCTATTGATAAGTTCTCTAGTGGCGAATCTGATCGTGGTGCTTCTATCCGTATTCCTCTTCAAGTTAGAAAAGAAGGCCATGGATACATTGAAGACCGCCGTCCTGGTGCAAACGCGGATCCTTACAAGATTGCCACAATGCTTATCCAAACTATCTGCCTTTAAGACGATTGATCCATTGCAAAATGGTCGAAACCTCCGCATTGCGGAGGTTTTTTTTGTGCTCTAACACTCCGAATAGATTTACATATTTTTAATATGTCAAAGAAGCGCAAAAGCTTTTTAGGAAATGATCCGAATATTACCCTTAGAGATTAGTTACTAAGGGGCTTACCGTGCGCAGGATTGGCCGAATCATCCGCTGTCTTTTTGTGGCAGTGTTCAGCTTAACAATCGGGGGTTTGGGGTTTTTTATTTCGAACTCCGTCCAGCTTGGGCTTCACTCTAAGGATATTAGAGAGAGCGCGAGAGGAGCTGCTTATGACCCAAATTTTGCCATGCAGGTGAGCGATCGACTGGTCAGTAAATATCTCCGTTACGAACGTCTCATCGATAACTACCACTTACATAAAGGCATGGTGGTTAACCGCGGCCCGAAAGGTAAAGTCAAGGATCAATGTGACAGTCTTCTTTTCTCATGCCTTAGATATGCGTCTCTTAAGAAAATGGGATTTCAATACAAAGCTGAAGAAGCTTGGCTATCGATAGAAAAAAGTCAAAACAATGGCCATTGGTATCGCCATCCTGACTGTCGTGAGTCGACTTCCCGCGACATGCTGCTCGGTGTGATGGTTTGTATGAGCGCTGAGCCGCCTAGAAAACTTGACCATTTAAAAAACCTTTTCAGCGTCATTGATGAAAACAAAGGTTACTTCGGAGATGGTCCGTTCTATGTCAGTTTCCTCTCACCGGGCTTAGCAGATATTCTCCGTCGCATTAGTAAAGCTCTAGGTATGAAACATATCGATCAACCTGATGCGGTAAGAAGTGGTTATTCGACTCTTGAATGGGACGCTGCAGCTGGGCAAGATGGTTATGTTTCCCATTTAATCGCTCTTACGACATGGCTAGAGATGGAACTTGATCGCAAATACCAACACTTTGAAACAAGGTCCTTCGTGCATGACCTGTCTTTCTTTACAAATCTCTTTGCTGATGGAGTCAACCCGACTAAGCAGCGTTATCAGTGGACCACTCAAAAGCTTCTCGAAGCCGACGAAGACAATCTTTTCTTTCAATACTTATGGTACCGCTCACACAATGCCTTGACACCATCAGTGCGTCTTTCGATGATGAATGATTTGCTCAGTATGGAACAGTTTCCGGGAAGTCGCTTACCGACGAATTGTGACCGCAAAGCAGACTATCTCTGGCAGAGACACTCCCGCGAGTACCGCCGTCAAGTGCATTCAGACTGCTCGCGAGAGTTTTCCGGAGTTGACTTTCTTTGGATGACCTCACTTCTTCTTGAGCCTCTCCATTCAATGACGAATGCAAGAAAAGGCGTTGAAAGGCATCCACCAGCAACTGATGGGATTCTTATCGATTGAGCTTCACTAAGATTGTTCATCAGGCGCCCTCTCAATTTAGATCGAAAATATATAATCTGTCATTGAACTAGCATCATTCGCAGAACAGCCGACAATGCTGTTTGGTTTGTAACATATTGAAATAAATTAAAAAATAAGGTGAAATTT